>CAZHYA010000133.1:0-6921 GCA_964536525.1 uncultured Bacteroidales bacterium
GAATGGAACATGCAAATGGCAGGCGCTATTGTCGCGGCTTTACCCACGTTGTTGGTTTATATCTTCCTGGGGAAATATTTTATTCGAGGTTTGATGGCCGGGAGTGTGAAGGGGTAATAATTCTACATAGAGGCAACGCTTGTGTGGCCAAAAAACCGAAAATCTGTAGGGGCAACGCTAGTGTGGCCAAAATAAAACCTACAATCTGTAGGGGCAACCCTTGTGGTTGCCCTATAAAGGATAAAAAATATTCTTTTTGTAGGGGAGGTCCTGTGTGTCCTCCCGTGAACCTGTCCCCGCTTTCTTTATAAATTCACCAAAATCAGGGCAATGATGGTTACTACGATGGAGAGTTTTTCTTTTAGTTTCAATTTTTCTCCGAAAAAGATTGTGCTTGCGAGGGTTATCAGCGTGATGCTGCCAGCGCTGTAGATGGGGAAGACGACGGCGGTTTTGATGTGATCAAGAGACATAATTAGGAAAAAGGATGAGAATAAATTGGGAACGCCTACGGCTAATCCAGTGAAAAAGTCTTTGGTTTTGAATTTCTTTCGATTTTTCTTTAACAACGAAAAACTTAAGCTGATGATAAATGCTGAAAAGAACACAAAAAAAAGGAAGACATTTTTATCCGATGATTGTGCTGCGTATTTCTGGAAGATCTTATTAAAAAATTCAGCCATGCCTCCGAATATAAAGAGGAAGATGAGGTCGATGTGAAAGGCTTTCTTTTCTCGTTTGGATGGGAGATTCACCAAAATAATAGATAATAGCGCCAGACCAATCCCGATCCATTGAATAAGCGCAGGCATTTCGTTCCATATGATGACGGAGAGGATCATGGGAATCAGGATACCCATTTTCCCAAAGGCCCCGGATAATGAAGCACCACTTTCCCTTACACTTCTTTGGTACAAATAAAAAGATAGAAAGAAAAAGACGCCTGCCAGTGTTCCCAACCAGAATGAAAAGAAGGACCATGGCGTTCCTTCGATAAAGGTTAAAATAAGACTTGTGGTAAAGGCGATCAAGTAATTAGATGTCGTTACGACAAATCTGTTCATATTACTTGTTTCGGAAAACTTGAAAATTAACGCTATTGATGAACTACATAGGATAGCCAATATCAGATATAACATGGAATCCCCCCCCTGTCGAAGCTATTTTATACTGTTTCCGAATAAAAAGCAAATGCCTTTTTATGTTACCAATCATCGCAAATTATTTTACAAAAGTTTTTCATTCTCATATTCTTGTGGTTATATATAAATGTTATAATGATTTCACTTGCCTGGTTAAAACCGAGGTTATTTGATGTTGTAAATATCAAACCATAAAACACCTTTTATAGGCTTGTTTTTTGTTGGACTAAGCATCGTAAAAAAAATGAAAATCATAAAAATAAACTATCGTTTATGAAAGCGGTAGCAGTGATTTGTTGAAAGGAGGTCTGTTTTTGAGCCAAATTAAGATTAAAGTTGAAAATATCTATAAGATTTTTGGACATTCGCCAAGAAAAGTTATTCCTATGCTTGAAAAGGGTATGAACAAAGATGAAATATTGGACAAAACCGGAAATACCGTTGGCGTGAATAACACATCATTTGAAGTCATGGAGGGCGAAACCTTTGTGGTTATGGGGTTGTCCGGAAGTGGAAAGTCCACTTTAATCCGTTGCCTAAATCGCTTAATCAATCCCACATCCGGTCAAATAACCGTTGATGGGGAAGAAATAGTGGGAGCAACGAAGGAAAATTTAAGGTATATGCGAAGAAAGAAAATGTCGATGGTTTTTCAGCATTTTGCATTATTTCCTCACAGAACCGTTTGCTCAAATGTTGAGTATCGACTCTGTCATCATACCGGTACAGTGCGAATATTTTGCCCTGGAGGGCCTTGGCAAGCTGTTGAATACCATCAAGATCGTACAGACGAGGCTAAATGAACGGCTCGACATTGAGGGGATCCTTCTCACGATGTTCGACTCGAGGCTCCGTCTTTCGCGGCAGGTGGTGGATGAAGTCAAGACACATTTTCAGCAGATGGTGTTCGACACCATCATCAGCCGCAATACCAAGCTCGGCGAAGCACCCAGCTTCGGAGAGACCATCATCATGCATGATGCCGCCAGCTCGGGGGCCATCAACTATCTCAACCTTGCCAGGGAGATCCTTCAGAAATACAATATGACCCATATCAGCGAAGCTGACAAATACATAGACATTACTGATGAAAACTAAAAAGAAAGCACTGGGCAGGGGTCTTGACGCGATACTTCAGAGTCCGGAAACAGATATCACATCCAAGGATATTTCGGGTAACTATGTGGTGGGGGCCATCGCCAATATAGAGATCTCAAAAATTGAGGCCAACCCTTTCCAGCCCCGCGATCATTTCGACGACGAACTCATAGAAGAGCTGGCAGACTCGATCCGGAAACAGGGGATCATTCAACCGATCACCGTTCGGAAGCTTGGCTACGACAGATACCAGCTGATATCCGGCGAGCGGCGCCTGCGCGCTGCCAGGTCGGCCGGGATGAGGGAGATCCCGTGCTATATCAGGGTAGCCAACGACGAGCAGATGCTGGAGATGGCGCTCATCGAGAACATACACAGGAAAGATCTTAACGCCATAGAGATCGCGATAAGCTACCAGCGCCTGATCGAAGAATGTGAGCTCACCCACGAAAAGCTCAGCGAGCGCATCAGCAAGAACCGTTCCACCATCACCAATTATCTCAGGCTCCTGAAATTGCCTGCGGAGGTGCAGCTGGCGCTGCGCGACAACAAGATCAGCATGGGGCATGCGCGCGCCATCATCGGCATCAACGACCACGACATGCAGATCCGCATCCTTGGAAAGATCATGAGCGACGACCTCTCGGTGAGGCAGGTGGAAGAATTGGCCAGAAAGATCAACGAGCCCGGCCCGGAGAAGAAGGAACCGGAACCCCTCCCCGTATATTTTAACGACTCCGCCAGGGTGTTGGGAGAAAAATTCGGCGCGAACGTGAACATACGCCGGAATAATAACGGTAAAGGCCAAATCGTTATCTCTTTTGAATCAGACCAGGACTTCAGCCGGATCATCAGCCTGATCGGTTAAGTCCAACCCGCAATCATGGCGCAACAGAAAACATTTTTCCCAGGATACACGCTTGCAGCGAATATTTTTCGACGCCTGCATGCATCGGCCATCATGTGTGTCATGATCCTTTTCCTGTTACTCCCCCAGGGGATGCTGAATGCGCAGCAGAGCACGGTTGCGGGCGACACGGTAAATCTGAAACGGCATTCGCCCACCAGGGCAGCCATCTTCTCGGCGGTGGTGCCCGGGCTGGGACAGGCCTACAACAGGAAATACTGGAAAATACCTATTGTTTATGCAGGTTTTGGACTGATCACCTACTTCATCATCAGCAATACCGGTGAATATAAAAAATACAGGGAAGCATACCAGTATGTGTCATCGGGCGACACTACCTACATCGACAATGATTACGCATTCAAATATGATGAACAGCAACTCCTGGATGCGAAAAACTATTACAGGAGGAACATGGAGTTGAGCTATATCATCGGCGGCCTCTGGTACATTCTTAACATCATTGATGCGAGCGTGGATGCCCACTTTTTTGATTACGACATCAGCGAAGACCTGACCATTCGTGTAGACCCCGTGATGCACGTCCGCCGGCAGGATCCGCGGCCGCTTACTGGCGTTAAGCTTACATTGAAATTTTAATTCATCAATACATGAAGATCGCGATCATCGGTTACGGGCGTATGGGCAAGGAAATTGAAATAACCGCCCGTGAGAGGGGCCACGACACCACCCTCATCATCGACAATGAAAAGGACTGGGAGGCCGTCAAAGGCAAATTGCCGGGTGCCGATGTCGCCATAGAATTCAGCATGCCTGCTACCGCCAGCCGGAATATCCTCCGCTGTTTCGATCTGGGCCTCGCCGTGGTTTCAGGAACAACGGGCTGGAATGATTCGTTCGACAAGGTGGTGAAGGCCTGTCAGAGCGGCGGACATGCCCTCTTCTATGCCAGCAACTTCAGCCCCGGCATGAACATCATGTTTGAGCTGAACAAGCGGCTTGCCGGCCTCATGAGCCGCAGGGATGAATACCGGATCCTTATCGAAGAGATACACCATACAGGCAAGAAAGATGCTCCGAGCGGCACCGCCATTACGCTGGCCAACGATATCATCGAATATAATCCGGCAAAAAAGCGATGGGTCAATAAGCCATCATCATCGCCGGACGAGCTGGAGATCATCTCCATCAGAAGAAACCAGGTGCCGGGCACGCATTTTGTCCGCTACGACTCCGATTTCGACAGCCTTGAGATCAGGCATACTGCTCATTCCAGAAAAGGATTTGCATTGGGGGCCGTGCTTGCGGCAGAGTGGCTGCAGGGGAAGAAAGGCTGTTTCAGCATGCACGATATGCTTTACGACCAAGGCAGTACATAAGAAATGTGCTTTAACAATATTTAACAGAGGCCGGACGAGAGGTATTAAAATTTACCTTTACTTTGGCTGAAAATAACTGAACCTATGAGTGGCTATGACATTGTAGTATACGTTTTTCTGATCCTGTCGGTGGCAGGCTTATGGAAGATCTTCGAAAAAGCCGGCCAACCTGGATGGAAAGCGGTCGTACCCTTCCTCAACTTTTATATCTGGCTCAAGATCATCAAGAAACCCCTGTGGTGGTACATCTTTATCCTGGTGCCTTTTATCAATGTTTTCGTGCTGCTGCTGATGGTGGTCGAGATATTGAAATGTTTCGGCAAGGAAGGTATCGGCGCCCAGGCCCTCGGGGTGATCTTCCCCTTCTTCTACCTGCCTTACCTGGGGTTCGCCCCTAAAGAATCATACCAGGACCCCGACAAGCGCCCGAAGGTGAAAAGGGGAGCGGTAAGGGAATGGATTGATGCCATCATCTTTGCCGTTGTGGCAGCCACGATCATACGGACATTTTTCATTGAAGCCTATACCATCCCCACCTCCTCGATGGAAGGGACTTTGCTGCGTGGCGATTTTCTTTTCGTGAGCAAGGTGAGCTACGGGCCACGCGTGCCGATGACCCCCCTCTCCTTCCCTTTTGTGCATCACACCATGCCGCTCAGCAGCACGAGCAAGTCGTATCTCGAATGGATAAAACTACCCTATTACCGCTACCCCGGCCTGGGCAGCGTTGAACGCTACGATGCCGTAGTTTTCAATTACCCCGACGGCGACACGCTCTCAACGGTATTCCAAAGCAATGAGAGCTATTACAGCCTGGTGCGGCATTACGGCAAGAGGGAGGTATGGAACAACAAGAGAAGGTACGGCGACATCATCTCAAGGCCGGTCGACAAGCGCGAGAACTACATCAAACGCTGCATCGGGCTCCCCGGCGATACCCTGCAGATCATCGACCAGCAAGTCCATATCAACGGGCAGGCACTCGACGACCCCAGGTATGCGCAATTCAGCTATCAGGTGGTCACCGACGGTGCAAGGCTTAGCGAACACCTTATCGATAAGCTGGAGATCCATGAAGTGGTGCAGTCGGGAAATCCCAGCATCAGCTATGCCTATATGAATGAGGAATCTGCCCGAGAACTGGCTAATACCCCGATCGTAAAGTCCGTCGACAAGCTCCGGCATCCGGCAAACAACCCCGACGACCTGAAAAGGATCTTTCCCTATAATCCCGATTACGGATGGAGTGTCGACAATTTCGGGCCGCTGTATATCCCGGAGGCAGGTGCCACGGTCAGCATCAGTCCCGCCAATATCGATCTCTACCGCAGGGTCATCCACGCCTACGAAGGACATGAGCTGGAAGTAAGGAACGGCAAAGTATATATCGACGGGGTTGAAAGCGACACCTACACCTTCGAGATGGATTATTATTTCATGATGGGCGACAACAGGCACAATTCGGCCGATTCGCGCTTCTGGGGATTTGTCCCTGAAGACCATATCGTTGGCAAGGCAGTCTTCGTTTGGCTGTCGCTCGACCCGGACAAGAGCCTCTTCCAGGGAAAGATCAGGTGGAATAAAATTTTCCGCCTCGTAAAATAGATGTACCTTTACCCTTTATTAACAATTCACAAATTCAAGAAAAAATGAAAAGAATGCTAAGTTTCATGATGATCGCAGCGATCATTATGGGTATTTCCTCCTCAGCCCTGGGCAAGGATTTTAAGGGCGTGATCACTTACAAGATATCTTATCCGGGCATGGAGATCGACCCCTCAATGGCTGCCATGATGCCAAAAATGGCCACGATGACCATCAGCGGGGACATGTCAAAATTTGAGATCAGCATGGGACAGATGGGTTCACAGATGCAGATCATCAACGGTACGGAAAAAACCGTGACCACCTGCATGAATATGATGGGGCAGAAGTTCTATTATATCGAGAATGAAGACGAGATCAATGCAAAGGTCGACGACGATGAGGACGTAAAGTTCGAGATCCTTGACGAAACCAAGTCCATCGCCGGATATTTATGCAAGAAAGCCAGGGTCACCGTGACAGGGGCCGGCGACGACATGACATTCAACGTATATTTTACCGATGAGATCGGCTCATCATCGCTGAATCTCGACAATCCGTATTTCAAGGAAGTCCCCGGGGCCATGCTCGAATTTGAGATCGCCACCGGCACAGGCACGATGAAAATGGAAGCCACATCGGTCGATAAAAAGAGCGTTTCCGACTCGGAATTCGATATTCCGGAAGGTTATGAGAAAAAGACCTCCGCAGAGATCAAACAGATGTTCGGAGGAGGCATGTAGAAACGCGGCCCGGATTTCCGGCCATTATCTTACGTACTTTTGAAAACAGATCAGAGGCTGTCTCAAAAGTTAAAAGATGGAAATTATACCGTCTGAATTACTTTGCG
>CAZHYA010000134.1:0-3358 GCA_964536525.1 uncultured Bacteroidales bacterium
GATCCTAATACCTTGTACGATTTAAGATTTCCGATTTCCGATCAGATCTTCACCAGCTTGTTCTTGATGGCATAGGAGAGCAGGCTGATGGTACTCTTGCAGTTGGTTTTGGAGAGCAGGTTGGATTTATGGCCCACCACGGTGCGTTCGCTGATGAAGAGCTCTTCGGCGATCTCACGGTTGCTGAGGCCGTCGCAGATCAGTTGCAGCACCTCCTTCTCCCGCCTGGTGAACTGCATTTCGGGGGTTTCTTCTTTCTTCTGTTCTGCAAATTTCTTTCCGAAGTACGACCAGAGTTCGGGCGAGTAATAGGTGTTTCCGGCAGCGATCGACTGCAGTGCCTGGTCGAGCAGGTCTCTTGTGATATTCTTGAGCAGGAATCCGTGAACGCCGATGTCCATCATCTTTTCAATATATTCCTCGTCGTCGAACATGGTGAGGATGACGATCCTGAGTTTCGGGAAGCGTTTGATGGCAATCTCGCTGGCCTCAATGCCATTCATGATGGGCATCTGCAGGTCGAGCAGCACCATGTCGGCGTTGAGTTCCTTCTGCAATTCGAGAAATTCCTGCCCGTTGGAGGCTTCACCCACCACACTGGCATATTTAAGCCTGTTCACGACCATCTCAAGGCCGCTCCGGAAGAAGTCATGGTCGTCGACAATAATGATCCTGAGCTTTTTGTCGGTTTCTTTCATTATGCTGCAAAGGTAATACTTTAAGTGTTCTGCCTGTCGAGTTTCACTTCCACGACCACCAGCGTGCCGACTTCCTTCTGGGAGTGTATCTTATACGTTCCATTGATCGATTCGAGGCGGCTGATGATATTCCTGAGCCCCATGCCGGGGCCGTCCTCGTTGAGCACCTTGTCGAGGCTGAAGCCGATGCCGTCGTCCATATACGTCAGCTGCAGGATGTTGTCGTTTTTCTCGAGGTAGATCTCGATCTTTTCGGCACGGGCATGCTTCAGGCTGTTGTTGAGCAACTCGGTGATCACCCGGTACAACACCATCTCGATGGTCTGGTCGAAGCGTTCACTGATGGAGGTCTGGTAGATGATCCTGACCTTCTGGCTGATGTTGATCTTTTTACAGAAGGATTCCACGGCCCGGATCAGGCCGAAGTCGATGATCACGCGTGGTGTAAGGTTATTGGCGATGGCACGTGTGGATCCGATGGCCTCGTCGAGGATCTCGTTGGTCCTGGCAAGGAATTCCCTGCGTTCATCTTCTTCCATGTCGCCCGATTCCATCTCATTCACATAAAGCTTAATGGTCGACATCAAAGGCCCGAGGTCGTCGTGTATCTCTTTGGCGATGCGCTCACGTTCGCGCTCTTCGGCATTGATCACCGCCCTCAGGATCTTCCTTTCCATTTGTTTGCGTTCGGTAATGTCGCGGGCAATGGAAAGGATGGCCTTTTCTCCCTTATAATTGATCAGGCGGCTCTTCATCTCAAGGGAAAGCGTTTTCCCGCTCTTCGTGCGGTGCTCCGATTCATAGGTCAGTTTTCCCCTTGCCAGGATGAGGCTGATGTTTTCAGCTACTTTTTCAATGTATTTAGGGCTTTTGATATCCCTGAAATTCATTTTTCTGAATTCTTCCCCGGTATAACCAAGAGATTCGCATGCCACGCGGTTCACCTCCAGGAAATTGCCTTCGGTGTCGGCAAGGAAGATCTCATCACTGCTGTTATGGAACAGGGTGCTGAATTGTTTTTCCGTCTCTTCGCGGGCTTCCTCCGCTTTTTTGAGTGAATACAGGATGCGGGCGATGCCGATGACCGAAAAGGCCATGATCCCCGAAATGATGATGCCAAGCCAGTTGTCGAGCAGGTGGAGACTTTCGAACTGATAGACCCCCTGAATGTCGAGGATGTCGAAGATGCGCCGGACCGCCATGAAGAACAGGGCAATGGCGATGAGCACCCATGCGAGGCGGTTCCGTGAATACCGGATAAGCCAGACCGCGCTGACGAAGGCAACCAGTTGCAGCAGTATGGAGAGGATGAGTGCAACAAATGTGAACATAGGACTGATATATGGAACATCAAAGATAACCTTAAATTCTCATCGCACTTGCGTTTCCGGGTAAATATGCCTGTATACGCAATGTCAACCTGCTGCTGAACAAGGTCGGCGAACTGGAATAGGAAAATCAGGTAATTGTTTCTCTTCAAAGGTCCCTGGCCCGGCATCCGGCATCAGGCATCCGGCATCAGGCATCAGGCATCTGGTATCCAGCATCCAGTCCCCGGCACCCACCTCTATAGTACTCCTTGCATCCGGCGGGAGTTAATCCCTTACTTCAACACTTTCTTCCACAAATATTCAGCCAGCTCCTTGCCGCATTTGGCATAGGCTTCACCAATACGGTATTCAGTGTCGAAATCACCACCCATGGCGCCACGTCCGGGCACCTTGTCCATGGTGATCACGGCCAGGATGTTTTCCGGATCATCTGAAGTGACGAACTCAGCAATTACGTTGATGGAGGCATCTTTACGCGAAATGCCGATGTTGAAGCCCGGCTCCAGGAAGATGGTCTTCAGAACGAGCGTGTAGTCGGCATTGGGGTAACTGCCGATCTTCATTCCCGTGTTATGGCCGTACATGATCACATTGAAAAGTTCTTCAAATTTCCGGTGATAGGTGTTTTCCTTGTCGGCATGCCATTCTTCCTCCCAGCGGTCGCCCTTTCCGGGCTCATCTTCGTTGTACTCGTTTTTCTTCTTTTCAATGTAGTCAGCCTCTGTTTTGAACTTGCCAACGGCCATATTGCCGTAATCATAATCCACGTTCAGTTCGGTTACTCCTTTCAGGAAGGAGAGGTCGCCCGATTTAACGGTGATCTTTTGTGCATCTACTGTTAAAAACAGCAGGAATAAGGGGATTAACAAAAATGCTTTTTTCATGTGAGTGATTTTTATGGTTTTCCGACGTAAAATTAAAATAATTGCGCCTTGTTGCGAAATAATTTTTAACATCTCTCTACTTAGCGTCGCTCTCACAATGATTTGGTATGACCGGACATGCTTTTGCACAGCTTTTACGATTAATTAACAGTTGCTTAATAAAAAAACAGCGAACTTTGCCCCTCGTTTTATGCGTAAAAGATCAGTATATATCCTCATTGTTGTTATTGCCCTTATCCTTACCGGGTATTTTGTTGTTGCAACGGCCTTTCCGAAAGAACTCAACCGCTTTCCCGTGTATGTGCTGATCCTGCTGCTCGACCTTTACCTCTGGTTATCGCTCAGGAAGAAAGTTCGCTCATGGAGACCATTCCTGCGTATCCTGTTCACACTGGTGTACTGGATCCCCTTTCTGCTGGTGATCAGCATGGGCATTGCTTCGCTG
>CAZHYA010000134.1:3368-6894 GCA_964536525.1 uncultured Bacteroidales bacterium
CAGACGATGAAGAGATATTCGAAGACGTGGAGGAGGATGAAGAACCGGAACTTATTGAGGCCACTGAACCGCCTGAAGATGAAATCATAGAAGGCATTGAAGGCATTTCTGCTGGGGATGAGCATGGGCATTGCTTCGCTGTTTATGAATATTTACCTGTGGAAGCCCCAGGTCGCAACCTACGCGGGCGGGGTCATCTTCATGGTCTACCTTTCCAAGATCGTCGTCATCGTGTTCTTCCTGCTGGCCGACCTGCTGAAGATTGGCAGGCACGCCCTGAGGTTTTCCTATTATAAAAAGAAAATGAAACCCTGTCCGGAAAAGGAGGGCCGCAGGATAAGCCGCGCACGTTTTCTGCGAAATGTTGGGCTTGCCGGAGGAGGCATCGTGTTGAGCGGCCTCATCATCGGTGCGGGGAGATGGGCCGACGAGTTCAGGTTGAGGCGCGAATATGTGCGTTTTCCGATGCTGCCGGAACAGCTCGAAGGATTGAGGATCATCCAGATCTCTGACCTTCACCTGGGCAGCTGGGCCAACAGGGATGCACTTGCCGATGCCGTTGAAGAGATCAACAGTGAGGATCCTGATTTTATCTTTTTCACCGGCGACCTGGTGAACTTCCATACCAGGGAAGCCTATACCTACAGGGATATCCTCCAGCAGTTAGAGGCAAGGTACGGGGTCTATGCCGTGCTGGGAAATCACGATTACGGCGACTATGTGAAATGGGATTCGGAAAGGGAGAAGGCCATGAACCTGCTCGACCTGGAGGAACTCTACAGGCAGATGGGATGGCGCCTGCTGAAGAATGAAAATGAAGTGGTTTATGTCGATGGTATCCCGCTTGCTGTCGTCGGCGTCGAAAACTGGAGCCTGTACCATCGTTTTCCAAGGCACGGTGATCTCCGTAAGGCGCTCAAAGGTTCGGAAGATGCACACTTCAGGGTGCTGCTGTCGCATGATCCCACCCACTGGGACCAGGTGGTCAGCGTGAAGTATCCCGGGATCCACCTCACCCTTTCGGGCCATACCCATGGCTTCCAGTTTGGCGTTGAACTGAAGAATTTCCGCTGGAGCCCGGCACAGTATATGTACAAGCGCTGGGCCGGCCTGTATGAAAACCCGGCTACCGACAACCCGCAGTACCTCTATGTGAACCGTGGCCTGGGCATGATCGGTTACCCGGGCCGCATCGGGATCCTTCCCGAGATCACGGTGATGGAACTTACCACTTAGCATCTGCAGCTTTTTTATGGCCGTGAATTTTTTTTTGCAAATTTGTATTATTAGCATATGTGCGTTAGATTTGCAAAAAAAAAATATTGCCATGGCCCGGACCGAAAAAAACAGGCTCGTACATACCCCTCCCTTATTCTCGGAATTTAAGCCCATTGGCGTACGTTTCCAGGATCTTCAGCAAACACGCCTGACGCTGGATGAATATGAGGCCTTCAGACTGGCTGACTATAAAGGCCTTTCTCATGCCGAGGGTGCTGAAGAAATGGGAATTTCCCGGTCGACATTCACCCGGCTTATCGAGAAATCGAGGAAGAAAATCGCCAATTTCATCCTGGAGGGGAGGCTGCTGCTCATCGATGGCGGCAATATCCATTTCAGGAACAATATCCTGCGGTGCCAGAAATGTGGACATATGTTCAAAACACCCATCGTGAACGAGATCACCGAATGCCCTGAATGCCATTCTACCGATCTCCTGAACCTTGCCGGTGGGTTCGGACATGGTAAATGTTGCAGATCATAAATCAATAACAATAAAAAAGGAGGTTATCATGCCAGGATTTGATCGTACAGGACCAGCGGGACAGGGTTCCATGACTGGTGGCAGACAAGGACTATGTGCAGGAAACAATATCGCGGGCGCAGGTCGTCCTTTCGGTTTTGGACGCGGTGGCGGAAGGTTCAGGGGAGGTGGCAGAGGGTTTGGCTTTGGGCGCAGAGGATGGTACAATGAAGCCCCCGGAGAAGGAACAACGGGTGCAGAGCAGGAACTCAGGGATGAGATCGGCGAATTGCGCAAACAGTTGAAAGACCTGAAGCAAGCGATCGCCGGTTTGCAGAAACCTGAAAAATAATGTTGTTCAGGTGCAAAGCCAAATGGACTGATATTATTTGAACCAATCAACTAAATCTTACTTATTCATGAAAAAGATCGCTATTCCAACTGTGAACAGGCAACTTACACTTCATTTTGGCCATTGTGAGCAGTTTGCCATCGTAAAAATCGAGAATAACGCAGTGACGGACATCGAGTATGTCGACCCTCCCGTCCATCAGCCGGGGGTTTATCCTGCCTTCCTGGCCGGGCTGGGCGTCAATGTCATCATATCCGGAGGGATGGGACAGAAGGCGCAGAGCCTTTTTGCCGCCAACAACATACAGGTGGTCATTGGCATTGACCATGGGAACCCCCGCGAACTGGCTGAGATGTATCTCAATAATGGGCTTGTGACCGGTAATAACCCCTGTCATCATTGATCCTTCACACGAGCTCATGAAGATAGCCATCGCCAGCGGGAAAGGGGGTACAGGCAAGACCAGCCTGGCCACCAACCTTGCCATGCTCATGGCTTTGCAACAGGAAGTAGTGCTGGTCGACATGGACGTGGAGGAACCCGATACAGGTTTATTTATCCGGGCCGACGGATGGATCACGGAAAGCAGGGAGAAGATGATCCCCGAATGTGATGCAGCCAAATGCAGCCTCTGCGGGGTATGCCAGGAGGTTTGTAATTTCAATGCGATCATCAGGCTTGGCAACGAGATCATCATCTTTCCGGAACTGTGCCACAGCTGTCATGCCTGTGTTGCCCTCTGCCCCGAATCGGCCCTCACCATGAAAGGCCGGAGGATGGGAGAAATGAAAAGAGGGAGTGCAGGAAACCTTACCTTGATCGAAAACCGCCTCGACATCGGACAGGAACAGGCCGTACCACTGATCAGCCAGTCATTCGAATACCTCGAAAAGAACTTTAACCGCGACACCGATATCATCATTGATTCACCTCCCGGGACTTCTTGTCCTGTGATAGAAGTGGCAGGTGCGGTCGACCTGGTGATCCTCGTGGCAGAACCTACGCCCTTCGGGCTGCACGACCTGAAACTCACTGTGGAAACCATGGAACTCCTCGGGCGGGAATATGCCGTGGTGATCAACCGCCATGGCATTGGCGACGATAAGGTGGAAAAATACTGCATGGAGCATGGCATCCCCCTGATCGCAAGGATCCCCGACAGCAGGCGGGCTGCAGAGTTGTATTCATCAGGCGGGCTGATGTTTCAGGAATTGCCGGAAATACGCAAGGAGATCGAAAAAGTATTTGAATATATCGGATCAAAAAAGAGGGTGTCGGTAACATGAAGGAAATAGTCGTTATATCGGGAAAGGGAGGCACGGGCAAAACCTCTGTAACGGCCTCCTTCGGGGTGCTGGCAGGGAAAGATGCCATCATTGTCCAGCATCGATGCCGAGAACGAAGAGGACATCCAGAAGGCCCTCGGCCGTCTG
>CAZHYA010000135.1:0-6869 GCA_964536525.1 uncultured Bacteroidales bacterium
TGTTGGGAGCATTGCCATAAAGCGGTTCATAGAGGAGCGGCAGCCGCTGATCACCCTCCACGGGCACATCCACGAATCGTCGAGGCTTACCGGGCACTGGCATGAATTTATCGGGAGCACCCTGTCGGTAAATGGGGCCTGGGACGGTCCTGAGCTTTCGCTGGTGTCGTTCGACCCCCTTGAGCCGAAAACCATAAGCCGCAGGATCGTTTAATCATCCCACAGTACGCAGCGTATCCCCGTCTTTTCCATATAGCCGACACATTTGTTGCACTGGTCGCAGGGGGAACGATGTTCAGGATTCTCCCTGACCTTCAAGATAAAATCAGGTTCGGCGATCAGGGCCCTTCCCATGGCGATCATGTCGAATCCGGCCTCCATCACGGCATCGATCCCGGCCGATGAGATCACTCCCCCCACATAAACCAGCGGCATCTTTGTGCTTCGCCGCACCTGCCTGGCCTTGCCGAGAAAGAAGTTCTCGCTGAAAGTATACTTTTTGATGATGTTCATCCCGAATAAGCGCAGTGCGGCTTTCTGAAGGTAATTGGGTTCCGATGCCACCATTTCCCTGAGGGGGATCTCGCCCCGCATCAGGTAAAAGGGCGTGAGGCTGGTGAAGCCGCCGCTGAGCATCACCGCATCCACTCCGTGGGTGTCGAGCATATGCACGGCCTTGATGCAATCCGTGAGGCTGAAGCCGTTACGGACATCATCGTCGAGGTTGATCTTGCAGAAGACAGGAAATTCGTCGCCCACTGCCGCCCTTACCGCGTTCACCACCTCCAGGGGAAAGCGCATGCGGTTCTCCAGGCTGCCGCCATATTCATCGCTGCGCCTGTTGACGGCCG
Source organism: uncultured Bacteroidales bacterium (assembly GCA_964536525.1). Taxonomy (GTDB): domain Bacteria; phylum Bacteroidota; class Bacteroidia; order Bacteroidales; family B18-G4; genus B18-G4. The sequence goes on from CAZHYA010000135.1 coordinate 852, forward strand.
GCGACAGGAACTGGCTCAGCAGGTAGCCGTGGCCCATATGCACTTCTACAGCGTCGAAACCGGCAGCCCGGGCAATAGCCGCAGCCCGGGCAAAGTCACTGACGGTGCGATGGATGTCGTCGCTGTCCATCGCCTTCGAGAAGGGCCTCCCCTTCACCAGGCCGTACTTGTTGAATGTTCGTGAAGGGCCAAGCGGCCTCCTGCTGCTATAGCGGGTGCTGGTGGTGAAATAACCGCAATGGGTCAGCTGGATGGAGATCTTCCCGTCCTGCCCGTGCACCATCTCCGCGAGCTTTTCGAGGTGGGGAGAAGCATTTTCGTCGATCACCATCTGGTGCCTGTTGGTGAGGCCGTCCTTGTTGACGGCACCGTAGGCCACGGTGGTGAGGGCCACATCTTTGGCAGCCATGGAAGCATGCAATTCAAAAAGACGTTCATCAGGAATGCCGTCGTGGCTCATGCCTTCGTAGGTGGCGGTCTTGACAAAGCGGTTCTTCAGCGTTAGCCCGCGAAGCCGGATGGGTGAGAAAGCCTTGTTGGTCATGGATGCAGGTTTGACACAACAAAGATAGAAAGTCTTTGGTTTCAGTTATAAAATGGCTGCGCCATGATGAGGGGGCAACGAAAAGGAAATAAGATATCACTCAGGGAAAGCCAGGCTGTCGGCTAACTCAAAAACCTCGCTGTTCTCCTTTTTATTCACAGACCCGTGCTCATGTTCCACAAAATACATATCGATCGCCCCTTTGTTTTTGGCTTGTATCTGCCCGCGGTGCAGGCATCTGAAATGATCCTTGATGAATTCATAGGTACATCCTGAAATATTCACCTTCCCCGGAATACCGCTCGATTCCATCCTGCTGGCAATGTTCACGGCATCTCCCCAGATGTCGTAGGCAAACTTGTTCTTCCCGACAACACCCGCAATGACCGGGCCGGTATGGATCCCGATCCTCAACTCCCAGTATTCCTCACCCCGTGCTTCTCTTTCCTTTTTTTTCCTTTCCATAAACTCCCTGATCTCCAGGCCCGCCCTTACAATATCCACCGGGTTCGTAGTGTTGGGTGCAGGAATTCCTCCTGCACACATGTATGCATCCCCGATGGTCTTGATCTTTTCGAGCTTATGCTTATCGATGATCCTGTCGAATTCGAGGAAACAGGCATCCAGCTCAGCCACCAGCTCCTGCGGGGAAAGCTTTTCTGCAATCCTGGTAAACCCTTTGAAGTCGGTAAACATCACCGATACCATATCGTAGTGCTTTGGCGTAGCCGAACCTTTTTCCTTGAGCTCTTCAGCCGTTTCAGCAGGAAGGACATTCAATAAAAGCCTGTCGGAACGGTCTTTTTCATATGCAATGATCCTGTGGGTCCTGCGCACATAACGGTATCTGCTTAGTATTCCGAGTGCCAGCAAAAAAAGCAAGGCCCCGGTTATGGCGACCGCATTTCGCTGCAATTTTTGTCGTTGCAGGGCCAGTTCCTTCAACTCCTGGTCTTTGGTGAGCAGGTCGATCTGCCCCTGCTTCTTTTCAATCTCAAAGTTGAGGGACAGGGCCTGGATACGTTTGTCCATCTCAGCATTATACAGGGTGTCCTTGATGCCGAGATACAATTCCTGATACTTGTATGCGTTGGCATAATCGGGCACCCTGGCATATGTCTGTGCCAGACCGTTGTATGCATCCTGCAGGACATAGCTGGCGCCAATAGAAGCGGCGATCTCCTTTGCACGCCTGAAATTCTCGATCGAAAGCTGTATCTCGCCCTGCTGATCATAGGTGTCGGCCAGGCTCAGCAACGCCTGTGCCATCTCGAGCCTGGCATTATTCTTCCTGGCCATTTCATAAGCCTGCTGCTGGTAATTCACTGCTTTGGGATATTCATTTCTGTAAGCATACACCCTTCCGAGGTTAAGCAGGGCGTATGGCACATTCCCGGTCTCAGACCTGCTGTAGGCATCATAAGCCTTCTGGAAATGCAGGAGAGCCGCCGTATCATCCTCCTGATCCAGGTATATCTGGCCCATGTTCACCGCAGAGGTGCCTATGGCATCATCATCGCCCAGCGCTTCACTGATCGACAGCGCCTGGGCATAATATTTCAGTGCCATATCATGTGTAATCTTTTTGCTGTAATAAACGGCACCGATATTCACGAGGGCTGTGACGATTCTGAGCGAATCGCCGATCTCTTCCGAAACCCTTAGTGACCCGAGGTAGTATTCAATGGCCTTGTTGTTATCCCCTTCATTGTAATAAACGGCACCAAGGTTATTAAGCATATTGGATACGCCAAGGCGGTCGTCGATGGCTTCAAAGTTCCTGAGCGAATGCTGCCAGTTCAGCAGGGCTTCGACATAATTACCCTGGAAGTAATAGCCCATGCCGATGCTTTTATAGGCATAGGCAAGAGCCCCGGCGTCATCGAGGTCTTCGGCAAGTTGCCTGGCCTGCTCTGCATACCTGATGGCTTCCCCGGGCGATGAACGGGAATAGGTGGCAGAGAGGCGCAGCAGGGTTTGCACCCTGGCGGTGTCGGCTTCCGTTTGCTCAAGCGCTTTCAACAGGCTGTCGGCTTGTCCGGCCACTTGCGAAAACAGCGAGAACAAGATCAGGACAACTGTAAATGATATCCTCCTTAACAACCTCTTATTGATCATTCCTATCATTTTATAAACCCTTGCAGTTATTGTTTTACAACCCTGAAGGTGTCATTCTTCAAGGTCGACTGCACCTTGATGAAATAGATACCCGGCTGCAGCCCCGACATATTGATTTCAAGCCTGGCGCCGGCATTTCCGGATATGCTCAGGGGGTATATCCTGCCATACATGTCATAGATAAAAATGTCCTTTGCCTGGATCACGCCATTACCGGTTTCCAGGTATACACTTCCTTCGACAGGGTTCGGGTATACCCTGATGCCGGTGTCTTCAGCCCCGGTGCCAATATCTTCACTGAATTCGGCAGACTTATTGCATTTCGAAGAGTTTGAACTGGCCTGGGAGGCGACAGAGGTCTTATGGCCGTTATGCCTGAAACTCGCTACGGTCCACGTCAGTTTGTTCCCGTCGAAGCCTGCCGTCCATGAGCCTCCTCCGGCATAAAAGATCTCCGGCTGGTTCGTCCCGTCGAATGATCCTTCACCCGCCAGTGAATTATCTTCACCTATCGGGATGTACATGTCGGTGGCATTATCGTTATCGTATTCGAAATACGCAATGAAGGTATGGCCGAGGCTGTCGGGGGCTGCCAGTTCCTCCACACAGGCCAGCTGTGTTTTGATATGTTTGGTTCCCGCTCCCGACGGGTTCACATAGAAAATCCCATTTACCGGGGTGAAAGTGTAATTGTCGGCCGTGGCCGACGGGATGATGCTGTAGGTTCCCGCCAGTCCGGTGTATGATGGGCTGAGGGTGAAGTTCAGGCTGGTCAGCACGGAGGTATCCTCACCATTCACGAAACCATCGAAAGATGCAGTGAACTCAGGAAGCGGATCACCTGCGTAGATGTACTTCAGGTCGGCGGTTACCGTGGCCATGGCCGGACTGATGATGAGTGTGCCTGTTTGGGATCCGACATAATTGGAATCGAGCACGGTAGCCGTTACAATGTAGCTGCCCGGGTAAACCGGAGGCAGGGTATCTCCATCATAGGTGATGGAAAGTGCAAGGTTGCCGGGTACTGTCGTAGTGTTTACCGGGTTAGCATCCCCATCGTAATATTGCGACAGGCTGGCAGGATCGATGATGACATCGGCGGTGTCGGGAACGATGGTGATCTTTCCAAGGCCGTAATTCACATTGAAATTGTCGGAGATAAAGGCGCCGGGGACGATCAGGTGCTCCCCAACCGTATTCCCGGTGATCACGCTGATGGAATTAATGGTAACCTCTCCTATGGAGTCTCCCGACAGGATGAGGATATCTCCTTCGTCGAGAATGACCACCGCCCCGCTGTTGGTATGCTCATTAATATTTTCGTTGTTTACCAGGGCCGTGGCCGTGCTGCTGCCAATGGTGGATGCGCCGTTGACCAGGGCACCGTAATTGACCAGGGCCGTAGCCGTGCCAAAAGCCATGACCGTAGCCTGCCCGTTAACGAGGGCCGTCGCCCGTACCGTGGCGATGGCGTTAACCAATGCCGTGGCTGAAGATGTGGCAATGGCATTGAGCAGGGCCTGTGCGCTGAGCAGTGTACCGTTGACAAGGGCTGTGGCACGCTGGCTGACCACCGCATTGGAGATGAAGAAGCTCGTATTGGCAAGCGTTGCCGAGTCGAGCAGTGGCTCTCCCTCCCCGTTAACAAGGGCAGTAGCCCTGACGGTGGCAACAGCATTGACCAGTGCCGTGGCATGGGCCTGCCGGAGTTCATTGAGGATGGCATTGTTGACCGGCTCGCTGACAACCACGTTATTTCCCGGATAAACGGTATCATTATTATAAACATAATAGTAATCAAAACCATAAAGGGTATCGCCATAGACGATGGTTGTGTCTTTTGGAATGATGGTCAGGTCCATCTTTTCGATGGTAAGCAGGCCGCTGATGTAGTCAAAATCGAAATTGTAGAGCAGGGTTGTATCGACCGGATCTGATGCTGCGACCGTACTCAGCGGGTTGAGCGGGTCGTCCGCAGAAGGCACGATCTCCCATAATCCTACATTGCTGGTATCGTTGGCAACGGTAATTAACGGGATAGACAGCACACGGTTAATTTCTTGCTGTGTCAACCCGTATTCCGGCAGGGTAAAACTCCCGTCAACACTTTCCACTGAATAATCTGCTGTGAAAACAGGCAGTACCTCCGCATATTTCTTGGATTGATCATGAATATTCACGACGATAGTAGGTTTCGTAGAGAAGTACAAAGGATTCGACAGGCCGCCGTCGCTGCCGTTGGTCTGCGCATTGGGTGGATTATATACCTGTATGGCCGGATAACGCTCATCAAAGGGAAGGATGGTCCCGGTTACGGTATCACCACTGACGGATGAAGTGCCCGCAAGGGGTTGCCCGTTGAAGTATATCAGTGAGCCTTCGGTGAGGTACCGGCCGATCACCGACAACAGCACCGTATCTTCACCCGGAATGAGGGTAGTGTCGTAATAAATGCCCGTGATCAGGGGTGAAGGGCTTGCCAGCGTAAGCAGGGCATCCACTGCATTGACCAGGCCGGCGCCGCTTTTCCTGTCTTCCCCGGCCTCACCCATATCAACAGCGGTATTTTTAAGGATCTGTTTCATCTCTGCGGGAGAAATGCTCCCCCCGTCATCGTAATACTTATCCCTGGCTTCGAGCAGGAGGGCGGCAAGGCCTGCAACGTGAGGTGCCGCTGCAGAGGTGCCGAAGAAATTGGGGAACGGATCGTTATCGAAGTTCGGCCCTCCCAGGTCGACGGTAGTGTTCACCCCGTTCGGGGCACTGATATCGGGCTTGCTCCTGTCGTACCCGCCAATGGTGGTCCCTCCGCGGGATGAGAACGAAGCCACGGTAGGAGGGTCTACCCCGTATGCAGGGGTATTGCTGTAAAGCACTGCTCCCACTGTGATGGCGCTTTCGGCATTGGCCTGGCCGACAATGGTGGAAGCCGATGCGTCGAAATATTCATTAAAGATCACCTCTCCCCTGAATACAATATATTTCATCTTTACCGGATCGGGCCCGGCATTGTTCACGATCACAATATTGGTTTGGGCGGTATCGAGAACCTTGAAAGGCAGCACTTCTATCGGCGCAGCCCCTCTGTTGTCGCGGTTGAAACCAAACAACCTGGAGCCGTCATCGTTGGCGAGGTAAATATCGAGGTCGGTAGCCGTTAATGCATTCCCCGTGCCGTCGTCCCATTGGAGGACAATGGTATACGTACCCTGGGTCACGGTGATGCTCTGGTAGATATCTTCTGTGCCAGGGGGGGCAAAATTGTGTGCATAACTGTTCAGTCCCGGAGGGATCGAACCGGCCACAAAGGCACTTTCGTAGGATTTATTCCCGAAATTGCCGGCAGCAGTGAAATA
>CAZHYA010000136.1:0-1095 GCA_964536525.1 uncultured Bacteroidales bacterium
AAAAATAAAACGTTTATCTTTAGATGTTATATCAAACACCTTTTTGACATGGATTCAGCTTGGCATATTCATCGTTCTGCTTATCTGTACTTACATTACAGCATCTATCTTCTCCCTATCGACTGGAACCTGGGGACAGCTGATCAAGTCTTACCTGACTCCGGATCCTGTCCCAGCCTGTGCCGGAAGATCCGGTCAGGCCTCAGGGTCACTTCATCCTTACGGGTATAGAATACCGTTTTGTTGTCGGCTGCCCAGGCGGCATATCCCGTCGTGTTTATAATCCTGTCGGCACAGACCTCTCCGGTCTCAAGGTTTTTGAAATGGATGGTGTATTTACGGCGGCTGAGCGTGTCAACGCCATAGGAGATGATCTTGTTGTCGTGGCTCACCGAAAGCCCGCTTACCTGGTAATAGCTGTATCCTTCAGCCATTTCGTTCACATTGAGCATGACCTCTTCCTCTGCCTCAAGGCTTTCCTTCTTACGGCAGAATACAGGATATTCAGACCCTTCCTCATAACGCGTATAATAATAGTATCCATTACGCTTGTATGGCACCGACATGTCGGTTTGCTTGATCCTCCCCACGATTTCATCATAAAGCTGTGTCTGCAGTTGCTCGGTATGCTCCATCATGCCTTTGGTATAGGCATTCTCGGACTCCAGGTATGCAATCACATCCTCGTTCTCCCTGTCGTTGAGCCAGTAATAGGGGTCGATGCGCACATGGTCGTGGGCGATAAGTTCCTTGTTGATCTTTTTCGCTACAGGTGGTTCCATTTTAACTTTTTTTTCGGTACAGGAGCTTTGGATTAAAATTACCGCTGTTAACATCATACAGCATGAAAAGATCGTTTTCATCGTTTCCGGGGTTTAGTTCATTTGAGTAAAATGGGATAAGGATATTGAAAACCTCATAGCCTCCAGAAGCTCGGGCGGGGATAGGCAAAATTCATATAGCACATCAAGAAATAGTCAGAGTATGATCAATTCCTGGAAAAATCATACTTCTGAAGATGATATTGAAAATTTGAAACAATCTTTTAAACAATTTAATCTTCCATGGTACAGGAGTGATAAAGACTGGTCATGA
>CAZHYA010000136.1:1105-5115 GCA_964536525.1 uncultured Bacteroidales bacterium
CACTACGCTCAGGTCTACCTCAAAGACCGTATGTTCACTGATATTAAAACGCTTTTTCAGGTCGACGTCGAGCCGGTGATAGGTTGGAAGCCGCCCTGCATTAAGGTCGGAATAGAGGATCCCGAGCTCACCGTTGCTGGTGGTATAATCGGTATAGATCCCTTCTTCGAAGTTGATCTTTTCGTAATAGCCCTGAGTCTGCGTGAACGGAAAACCGGACCCAAAGTTCCACCTGCCGCTGAGTTCCCAGTCCATCTTGCCTCCAAAACGGTACACGGCCAAAAGGTTAACATTATGGCGCCGGTCGAAATGCGGATTATATTGCTGGAGCTCGCCACTGATAGCCTCATAGTACCGGTTAACGAAGGCAAAGGAATACACTGCCCATATATAGAACCTGCGATTATCGAATTTCATCGTAAAGTCGATGCCTTCCGCGTCCCCTTTTTCAACAATGAAGTCTTTGGTCTGAAGGTCGGGCTCATTGGGTGCCTTCTCTTCATCGAAGATCTTGTTCCTGTTGAGGTTGGTTAGCTGTGAGAAGTTCTTGTAGTAGCCCTCCACATTCATGGTAACAAACCTGCCAAGGTCGAATTCGAAGCCAAGGATCAGGTGCTCTGACTTTTGCAGGTTATGTGTAACTTCTTTCCCATCGAATTCGTCGGGAAGGTCATCGGGGCCTGAAAGGAATCCGTAAAAAAGGTTTACCACATCGCGGTCGGAGGTGGCGATGATCAGGTTCTGTGAATATAAGCCGCCTGCAAATTTAAGCCTGAAATTATCGGTAACATTATATTTCAGCGAAAGGCGGGGTTCAGGAGAGATCGTCGAGAGTGAGGCATACCACTGCAGCCTCAGGCTGGGCTCAATAAGCACTTTGCCGGCTGTTTTCTTATATTTCACATACAGGCCCAGTTCTGTGGTATTTTCCTTCTGCTGGATGGTTCGTCCAACGGAGTTGATGAAAAAATAATCGGTGGTAAACCCCAGCACTTCAATCCCGTATTTGAGCTGATCACGACCCAGGAAATAGTTGAAATCGAAACCCATGTTGAAACCATTGATCTCGCTGGTTCTGTCGGGGTTCAGGTCATCCTTGAGGGTGATCTTATATTCTGAATAGGCTGCGTGACCACCGATCATGACCGCTGTTTTGCTGGGGATGATCACAAAATTGGTTCCTCCGCCGGCCGAATTCCAGTTAAAGTCGGCAATCGACTTGTATTTGTTGACCTGGTCGGTAAAGTTGAAGCCATAGAAGTTGATCTTCGAGCCGTTGCCAAAATGGAACGACAGCTTGCCGTATAAGTCGAGATAGTTGAACGGGAGGCCTTCTTCATCCACATAGTCATAAAAGATGGCCGATGATTGTTCGAGATAGGAATTCTTTGCCGAGAAAACGAAGGATGAGCTCGATCCGCCTTCTTCCTTTTGCTTCGCAAGAGGGCCTTCGATCAGCACCTTTGCACCAAAGGTGCTGGCAGCGACTTTTCCGGCAAAGCGTTTTTTGTTGCCATCGCGTGTGGTGATATCCATCACCGACGAAATACGTCCACCGTAATCAGCACTGAAGCCACCGGTAAACACCTCTGCGTTACGTATCATGTCGGTATCGAACACCGAAAACAACCCGATGGAGTGAAAAGGGTTGTAGATGATCATCCCATCGAGAAGCACCTTGTTCTGTATGGGCGAACCACCCCGAATGTATAGCTGCCCCCCCTGGTCGCCGGTGAACACAACACCCGGCAACACCTGCAGGTACTGTGCAAGGTCGGGCTGACCTCCGATAGAGGGTATTTTCGTGATCTCCTTGGGGGTGACCTTGCTGACGGAGGTCTTTGTTTCGGTCCTGGCCTCCTGCCGCTCGGCCGAGATATTCACTTCGTCAAGCGTCACTGAGGCCTTGTCGAGGAAAAGGTTCTTGGTGATGATGTCGTCAGCTTTCACAAGCACTTCCATGGTGAGGGAGTCGTAACCCATGCTGGTAACCATCAGCGTATAATTACCGGGGGGGATGAGCGAGATCACATACAGGCCGTTCACGTCGGAGGCAGCCCCCATGGTGGTTCCCTTCAGGTAAACATTGGTAAAGATCACAGGCTCTCCGCTTTCCTTTTCATAGATAGAGCCCCGGATGGTCCCGGTCTGCGCTATCGATGCACCGGCAATCGACAATAACAGGATCAACGTAAATAATATTCGTGAGGTGTAGGTTTTAAGCGTCATTTTGAATAAGTAAAGGAGTGTGGTTGTTTTAGCAAGCTACAAAAATATATAAAGTTTCAATACAGCCCACCTCAATGCCATTCGCCGTTCGAATCTACAAATCGATGATTGATGAGATACCTGCCCCAGCTTATGGTGTCGATGGTTTCCTTCTTCAGCTTTAACCCGAAATAAGTATAATAGTATTTACTCCCGAACACGCCTCTGCCGCCATCATGCAAATTCGAATAATCGGGAAAGAAATGCGGGTTTGTCGGTTGTTCATATACCTGGATGAAATTCTGCAGTTCCTTGCCAGGCAGTGCAAGCATATAATCCACGCCCCTTGCCCTGCGTTTCACTCCCGGATCAACAGGGATGATCTCAGAGAGGTATTTGTAATAGGCATCGAAGAACTGATATGAAGTATCCTCGTCGGCTCCTTCCTTGAGGGGGTTCATCGTAGGCACCCAGTCGACGTATTTGTAGAATGTTTCGCCATCCTTGTACTCCCAGTATAGAAACCTGACCATATAATGCTCGTGGTCGTAAGGGTCGAGGCTGCCATCATACCCCTGTAACTTTTCGGGAACATAGTTGACCCTGAAGAATGCGCGTTCCCAGTAAAAAGACTCCTCTATGGTCATGCCTCCCAGCACGCTGGCTTCGCCCCAAACTTCTTTTCCCGTATTTTTATTCACCACCCTTAACTTATAGGTGCACTCCTTGTTGACGGGGGTATCGGTTTTGTAAACACAATTGGATGCACTGGAGAACAATCCGGGCTCTTTTTTGCGGTCAATGGCGTGATACATGACAGGCTCGCCGGTGAGTACCCCTTCCTTATATTCTTCAAGGAAAACATCGAAAGGGTTGTCCGCGTAGTTAACAGAATCATCGACCTGGGTGTAAAGATACGGGTCATCAGGGCATGAATACAGCCTGTTGATCCTCACATACTGCAGCGTATCCTTTATATTGATCAGGGCATATATGATCGATATTTCCTCCCAGCGGGCCATTTCGAGGTCTTTCTCGCAGGAGGTACCCAGCATGACCGCGAGCAGCACTATAACAATTATTTTCCTGATTGATGGAGCAGCAGGTTTGCCTTTTGCCGGTTTGAGGTCCATGATCGGTAAACTTTCTCAATATCAAAGATATGGTATTTTACCTGAATGCATGGCATGAATCAGTAAACGGCATTTATTTTCCAGTTATCGGTTCCCGGTGCCGTCGCGCAGCCGCTCAAACAACGCTCTTTCTTCCGGTTTGAGTTTTTCGGGGATCCGGATCGCTATTTTCACAAAAAGATCTCCATTAACGGCAGTGTGCTCGTAATCCGGCATTCCCATGTTGCGCAACCTGAAAGTCTTACCGCTCTGTGTCCCTGCAGGGATGTTGATGTTGACCTGCCCCCTGAGGGTTTCCACACTGATCTTTCCACCGAGGACAGCAGTGTAAAGATCCACTTCGACGGTGGTAAACAGGTCGTTCCCTTTTCTTTTAAACCTCGGGTCAGGAAGGATGACCACTTCGATGTACAGGTCGCCATGCTGGCCGCCGGAGGTCCCGGACCCCCCTTTTCCCCTGACCCTCAGCCGCTGTCCATCTTTCACGCCCCTGCCGATCTTCACTTTGATCGTGCTCCCATCAACATTCAGCAGGCGTTCCGTGCCCATATATGCTTCAAGCAGCGTCAGGTCTATACGGGTAGAATAATCCCGGCCCTTAACGCGCTGGCTCTGTTTTGCGCGGCCACGCTGCCCTCCAAAGCCGGCCCCGAAAAATGTTTTAAAAAA
>CAZHYA010000136.1:5125-6869 GCA_964536525.1 uncultured Bacteroidales bacterium
CCGAGGGGCACGTCTGTGAGCGGAGCTTCCGGCAAATCCTCCGCCACCGAAGATATCGTCGATATCGATGTCTTCGCCCGTGCTGCGGTAATAGCCGCCGTACTGGCCGTGGCCGAAGCCCCGGTTGGCATAGGCGCCATTTTTCTCATAGTGTTTCCAGTTGGCACCCAGCTGATCGTATTTCCGCCTGTTCTCAGGGTTCGACAGCACCTCATAAGCCTCGCTAACTTCCTTGAATTTTGCCTCTGCGCCGGCATCGCCCTCGTTCTTGTCGGGATGGTATTTCATGGCCAGCTTCCGGTAGGCCTTCTTGATGTCGGCCTGCGAAGCTTTCTTGTCTACACCCAGTATTTTGTAATAATCCTTGTATTCCATGCCGGGAAAACATTATCAATAATCATACCCGTGGGGGAAATATGAAATATTGACAGTTTCAGTGATGTCGGGGTGGGCAGGCAGTGCCGTTATGGTCCATTGAAGGTCAATACCTGATCACCCGCAGGCTTGATATCCCCGAATCGAACCTGATGAAGATGTTCCTGTCGGAGGATGAAAAATTCGGGCTGACATAAATACTTTTGCTCACCTTGTCGAAGCCCGGCAGTTCCTTGGCGACCAGGAAAGAGTCGGTGTTGACCTCGCAGGCCACTTCTTCAGGCACCCTGATCACCACCGTAGATACGCCCGTTTCAATGTCAACGTTCAGCTGGTCGGAGAGGCTCCCCAGTTTGATGTCGATGGAAGTGGCGCCTCCGTTGACCTGCAGGTCGCGGACCTTATGCATGCTCAGGTCAAGCGATATTTCGGCAGCCCCTGCATCAATGTCGATATCCCACACAGGGCCGGGGCTAAGCTGTATCTCCACTTCATGCGAGCGGTAGATATTGAACTGGTTTCTTTTGCTTTCAGGGCCTATGCGAACATGATACTTGCTGTCCTCCAGGGTGGTACTCATATAATAAGTGCCCGAATCCCCTACATGCCTGAAATCGATAAGCTGGTCGGTGACGCCACCGACGACATAGGAACCGGCAGCCGCATCGAGCTCAAGACTGGCAAAGGCCGCCGAGTCGGCCAGCGTTTCGCTTTTCCTCACCTCTACATTGTCGCGCTTATGAAAGTCGCCTATCCATATCCAGCCCGAATGCCATCTGCCGGGGTTGGCCCAGATGAGCAGCACCATGGCCAGGATGGCAAGCAGGGAAGCAATGAGTTTATACAGCGCCTTCATCGGAAGCAGGGAGATGCCCCATAACACCAGGAGCAATGGCCAGAGGCTGATGATGTCGCGCCAGCTGAACCAGATCACATCAAACTTCTTCAAAAGGTACATGATCCCGAGCAGGATCAATACGAACCCCCAGAAAAAGTTCCTGTAATTCACGCCGGTTTTGGTTTTTGTTGTCATGACTGACATTTTTTAAGATTGCACCAAAGCTATTGTTTCTTGCCGACAAAGGCATTTCGCAATAATACGATACCGATGATAATGAGGATCACAGGCCAGAGGTCGCCGAAATCTATCCGCGGTACATAGCGTATGATGAGAAAGATCACACCAAGTGCGATGAGGATCAACCCGGCAATGAGGCTGCCGTCGTCTTTTTTTCGGAATGTAGGGTCCTTGCCCTTGAAGTCGGTTCCCTGCCCGCTTGCATCTTTTTTTTGTTCTTCCATGTTGTTGATATCATTAGTGGTTAATTGTGGGTCATCCTGCGGCAATACGATCCAGAGGATCAGGTAG
>CAZHYA010000137.1:0-6832 GCA_964536525.1 uncultured Bacteroidales bacterium
CTTCTCTGGATGCCATAATAACGGTTATTTAAAAATTCTTGAAATACTGGCGTAGATGATCGCGAGCACGGCAAGGCTGCCAAGGATATAGGTAAATATCAGGCCTGCGCCAACATATTTTGACGTTTCAGCAGTGGTTCCCAGCTTTTCGAGCTGGAGGTCGGTGAAACCGACCTGCGAAAGAGAGTATGCAATGATCGCCATAACGACCATCAGCCCCAGTGCAACGAATATCTTGATCGAACTCTTGGGATGCATGATAAGGTTGACAATGGGAAAGAGGATCGTGATCACTGCCGTAAAGATCACCAGGAAATACCCCCAGTATATCAGCAGGTCGTCGCTGACCACATCCACAAAGAAGAGGATGAACAGCAACGCTGATATGGCAAGGAGTGCTCCCAGGAAAATACGTAATATTTTTGATGCTAGAACTGTCATGACAATGAAGTTTTATTATTTGTTCTTTGCAAGGATATCGATGAAAGAAATGGTGCTGTCTTCCATGGCATTTACAAGGCCGTCGACCTTCGAGATGATGTAGTTGTAAAAGATCTGAAGGATGATGGCAACGATCAGCCCGAATACGGTTGTAAGAAGAGCCATTTTGATACCGCTTGCCACGATGGCCGGCGAAATGTCGCCCATGGCTTCAATGTTGTCGAATGCCGAGATCATCCCGATTACGGTACCCATAAATCCGAGCATCGGTGCGATGGCAATGAAGAGGGAGATCCATGAGAGACCGCTCTCAAGTCTGCCCATGAGCACGCTGCCGTAAGAAACAATTGATTTTTCAACCTCGGCAAGGCCGTCTTCATACCTTGACAGGCCCTGGAAGAAGATGCTGGCCACCGGACCGCGTGTATTTTTGCAAACGTCTTTTGCAGCTTCCACACCACCCGTCTCAATGGCATTCTCAACCTTGTTGAGCAGCTTCCTGGTGTTGGTGGTTGAAAGGTTCAGATAGATGATCCTTTCAATGCAGATGGCAAGGCCAAAGATCAGCGCAAGCAACACGAAACTCATGAACATGGCGTCACCTTCAATGAATTTTTCTTTCAGCACCTGGTGAAAACCTTTCATCTCAACGGGCTCGTCTTCGAAGGTCTGCATCGGTGTTTGGGGCTGTGCAGCAACGGTTGTGTCAACAACAGTCGTATCAGCTGGTGCTTCAGTGCCTTCAGCGCTGATATCCTGCGCAACAGAGGTGGAGATCGTAAATACCAGCATTCCTGCAATGGTCAGAAAAGCAATTAGATTTTTCATAGCCAATAATTGTTAAATTCTACGTTGTGGATAATTTTAATGGTTTATCTTGAATTAATTTGATCTTCTGTCTACTTCAAAAAGCGGAGAGAATGGGATTCGAACCCATGATGCGCTTTTGGCGCATACACGCTCTCCAGGCGTGCGCCTTAGACCACTCGGCCATCTCTCCTGTATCTTTCACAGCCTAAGCCGAATCCGATAATCAGGCAGCTAAAGTAATAAAAAATTAATAGAAAGAGCAAAAAGCAGTTTAAATTTTATATCACTTCCGGCACGCTTAACAGCCAGTTAAGGAAACAAAAACCATGCTAAAAATGCATGTCCCGGAGATGCAGCCCGCATCGGCGTCATGAACTCAGCTCACCCCTGAGTGAGGTCTGCAGGGCAGCCTTCAGCTGTTGTCCCGTGTAACCCATCCCGAGAAGGAACATGGTCTTGGTGACGGCAGCCTCCAGGGTCATGTCAAACCCGCTGATCACACCGGCTTCGGCAAGCGGCAGGCTGGCCTGGTATTTTCCGTGCTCTACGGCACCTCCCTTACACTGGGTGATGTTGAGAATGGTGAGCCCGCCGCCAATGGCCTCTCTCAGGATGGCAATAAAACTTTCGTCGGTATGCGCATTCCCCGTGCCATAGGTTTCGAGGATGGCCACTTTCATGTTCGGAGTGCCCAGGATATTGCGTACCACCTCATCCTTAATGCCCGGAAACAACTTAATGATCAACACGGAAGGATCCAGGTTTTTATGAACCCTGAGCTTCTTGAAATTAGGCTTGCGTATGGCGTTGGCGTTATATTTGATATATACCCCCACATCGGCCAGCACGGGATAGTTTACCGACCTGAAGGCATCAAAATTCTCCGCATTGTATTTAAATGTCCGGTTGCCCCGGTAGAGCTGGTTCTCGAAATATATGCACACCTCAGGCACCAGTGGCGTATCATCTTCCAGGTGGGAGGCGATCTCGACGGAGGTGATGAAGTTCTCCTTGCCGTCGGTGCGGTTGACACCCAGTGGGAGCTGGCTGCCGGTAAAGATCACAGGCTTGTTGAGGTTCTCAAGCATGAAACTCAGCGCGGAAGCCGAATACGCCATCGTGTCCGAACCGTGCAGCACCACGAAGCCGTCGAAAAGCTCGTAATGCTCTTCAATGATGGAAGCAAGCTTGATCCATAGTTCCGGGCCCATATTAGAAGAGTCGACGGTGGGATCGAACGAGAAATAGCTGAGTTCGTAACTGCATTCATTAAGCTCGGGAATAAGTTTCGACATTTGCTCAAAATCAAGCGGCTGCAGTGTGCCGCTAACCTTGTCCATGAACATGCCGATGGTGCCACCGGTATAGATCACGAGTATTTTGCTTTTGTTCTCCATTGTTTAAAGGTTCAGGTTAAAAAGCCTTGCCGCATTGCGGGTGGTCACGGCTGCCACCTCCTCCAGATCCGTGTTCAGGCATTCGGCCAGGTATTCGGCCACATGAACGACATAGGCGCTCTCATTCCGCTTTCCGCGGTGAGGTACAGGCGGGAGGTAAGGGGCATCGGTTTCGAGCACGAGCGGCTCAAGGCCTGTTTCCTTGACCACCGCATCGAGACCCGATTTCCTGTAGGTCAAAACCCCTCCAATGCCGAGCATGAACCCCAACCCTATGGCTCGCCGGGCCTCTTCCATGCTGCCCGTAAAGCAATGGAATACGCCCCTGATACCACTGATGTCGCGACTTTCAAGCACCCTGAAGAGCTCCCTGAACGACTCACGGGCATGGATCACCAGGGGCAGATCGTACTGTAGGGCCAGGTCGATGTGCCGGTTGAAAACGGCAACCTGCTCGCGGTAATGGGTCTTATCCCAGTAAAGGTCGATGCCGGTCTCACCGATACCGTAGTAGGTCCCTTCCCCCAGGAGCCTTTCAACCTGATCCATTTCCTTCAGGTAATCCTCCTTCACGCTCGTGGGATGCAAGCCCATCATCGGGAAGCAGTTTTCGGGGAAACGTGTACACAGGGCATGCATCCCGGCCACCGATCCGCTGTCGATGTTGGGCAAGAACATATACTTAACCCCTGAATCGATGGCCCTTCTTACCATGGCCTCACGGTCATCGTCAAAGGCGTTGAGGTATAAATGGGTGTGGGTGTCGATCAGGATCATGAGGCAAAATTAATAAAAGCGTCGAGGCTATCCCTGGTTTTGAGTTTTAAGTTTTGAGTTTTGAGTGTTGAGTTGAATGCCGCTTGCCGGTTTTAAATTCACTTTGTCACTCTTTTTCCCCTTTTCCATTTCCCCTTTTCCATTTTCCCTTTTCCATTTTCCCTTTTCCTTTTTTTGACTATTTTTGGTCAGACAAACTGCCTGCCTTGCAAAAGATCCTCATCATACGGTTCAGCTCCATCGGCGATATCGTGCTCACCTCACCCGTGATCCGTTGTCTCCGGAAACAGTTGCCTGATGCAGAGATCCATTTTCTGACCAAGGAGAAGTTCTATCCGGTCATCAGGGCAAACCCATACCTCGACAGGGTCCATCTGCTGAAAGACAGCATGAAGGATACCATAAGGGAACTGAGGAAAGAACATTTCGATTTTATCGTCGACCTGCACCGCAACCTTCGCAGCATGAGGGTGAAAATGGCCCTGCGAAAGCCTTCGGCCACCTTCGGCAAGTTGAATATTGAGAAGTGGCTCATGGTGAACTTTAAGATCAACCGCCTGCCCGACATCCATATTGTCGACCGCTATTTCAATGCTGTGGGCAGGCTGGGGGTGGCCAACGACGGCCAGGGTCTCGACCATTTCATCCCTGACGAAGACAGGCTCTCGAAGGATGATCTCCCCGTGACCCACCGTCGCGGATACCTTGCGTTGGTCATTGGCGGCAGGCACAACACCAAGATGTTACCCGCCGAAAAGGCAGCTGAATTATGCCGTGAGCTTAAGCTGCCGGTGATCATCCTTGGCGGCCAGGAAGACCGGCAAAGGGGCGAATTCATTGCCGAAAATGGAGGACAGGATGTTTTCAATGCCTGTGGGTTTTTCAATATCAACCAGGCGGCAGCCATCGTCGGCCTTGCCGACAAGGTGGTGACCAACGATACAGGCCTCATGCATATTGCAGCAGCTTTCCGGAGGGATATTTATTCACTCTGGGGCAATACCATTCCCGATTTCGGGATGTATCCCTATCTGCCCGCAGGCACAGGAAAAAATGAGATGATCGAGGTTAAGGGACTCCCGTGCCGGCCCTGCAGCAAGATCGGTTTTGCGGAATGCCCGAGAAAACATTTCAGGTGCATGGCTGAACTCGATATGGAAAAACTTGCCCGCGAAATCAATTCACCCGGATCTTAAATGAACGGGTTATTGTTTTTTTCAAAACCGATGGTGGTCTCCGGGCCGTGGCCGGGATATACCACGGTGTTGTCGGGAAGCGTGAACAGCTGCTCAAAGATGCTTTTTCTAAGCAGGTCATAATCCCCTGTCGGGAAGTCGGTACGGCCAATACTCATGTTGAACAGCACATCGCCCACGATTACGAAGCCTTCCTCCCTGGCAAGGAAACAAACGCTGCCATCGGCATGTCCCGGGGTATAGCGCACCTCCAGCCTGGCGTTGCCGAAAACGATTTCTTCACCTTCGGTGAGGTAACGCGAAACCCCCGGGTTTTTTTTAATGTCGAGGCCGTAATTGGCTGCGGTAGCAGTCGAATGGTCGAGGAACCCCATCCCTGCCTCATGGGCTTCGGCACCGAGGCCGAGCATCTCTTCCAGCATATTCACCCCCACCACATGGTCGATATGGGTATGGGTGAGCAGCATCCTCACAGGCCTGAGCCCTTCTTCTTTTATGAAACCGGTCAATTCAAGGCTTTCAACGCCATCGGAGCATCCCGGATCGATGATCACGCATTCCTTTGTCTCATCGTAAAGCACATACGTATTCACCTGGAAGGGATTGAAAACGAATTTTTTGATCCTGATCATGGTGCGGTCGGCATTTTTGAGGCCCCGGTCAATAATCGGAAGCCTCTCCCGTTAGTATTTCATCATTTTTCTGCCGGCAAAGGTATCAATATTTGATTTCAGGGGCATAATGCTGCCTTGTCGCAGAAAAATACATAAATTAGCACACACTAACGGCCCGATCCAGGCCTAGTCTTTGTGAAGGCATTAAAACACATATGGTCATCCAGGCCCGGCTGGCTCATGCTGGTGCTGATGGCATCCGTCCTGGGTGCCCAGGCACAGTTCTATAATGGCTCGCAGCTTTCCTTCGGCAAGAACAGGGTGCAGTACAAGGATTTCCTGTGGACTTATTACAGCTTTGATAAGTTCGACACCTACTTCTATCGTAACGGACAGGAGCTGGCCCGGTACACGGCACGCTATGCGCACGAACATATCGAAGAGATCGAGCTCAGGCTGGAATCCTCGCTCGACGACAAGATACAGTTCATCATCTTCAATAACCTTTCCGACCTTAAGCAGAGCAACATCGGGCTGATGCAGGATGAGCAATACAACACCGGCGGCATCACCTATATCATTGGCAAGAAAGTATTTCTATATTTCGATGGCTCACACACCAATTTTGAGCAACAGATCCGTGCCGGCATCTCATCCATCATCTTCAAGCAGATGATGTTCGGACAGCGGCTGGGATCGCAGATCAAGAACAACACCCTGTACACCATGCCCGCCTGGTATGAGGATGGCGTGATCGCCTGGCTCTCGGAAGGATGGAACACTGATGTTGACAACCGGGTGCGTGACGGTATCCTTTCAGGGAGGTACGACAAGTTCAACCACCTCACCGGTGCCGATGCCGTTGACGCCGGGCATTCGTTGTGGAAATTCGTGGCCGACAGTTATGGCAGCCAGGCCGTGCCGGAAGTGGTGCACATGACCAGGGTGACACGAAGCGTCGAGAATGGGTTCCTCTACGTGGTAGGCCTTTCTTTCAACAACCTCATCATGGAATGGAAGAAGTACTACATGGAGAAATACAGTGCCGACGAAAGCGGCCGCTACCTGCCCGGTGATGTTGTCCAGCGAAAGCTTCACGACAACCTCGTTTATGACCGGCCCGTGATCAACCCCGATGCAGGCAGCATCGCCTATGTGACCAACGACATGGGCAGGCATAAGATCTATGTGCAGGATCTGCAAAATGGAAAGAAAAAATGTGTGTGGAGGGGAGGCTACAAGCTGGATGAAAAGACCGATTACAGCTATCCGCTGCTCGACTGGCACCCTGCCGGCAATATCCTCGCATTCATTGTGGAGCGAAAGGGAGAGATATACTTGTATTTTTATTCGACCGAAAGCAGGAAATCGAATCATATGATACTGTACAATTTCGAAAAGGTGCTCGACTTTTCCTATACCCCCGACGGGAGGAAGTTGCTGATGTCGGCTGTTCAGAAAGGGCAATCGGATATTTTCCTGTTCAACATCGCCTCAGGATCGCACGAGCAGCTCACCAACGATGTGTTCGACGACCTTCAGCCCCGTTTCGTCGACGATGGCAAGATGATCATTTTCAGTTCGAACAGGGTGTCCG
>CAZHYA010000138.1:0-6820 GCA_964536525.1 uncultured Bacteroidales bacterium
CTCATCCCAGATTACAAGATGATGATAGTAAAAATCATATTCATCCAGGTCTGTTCGACACCCTCAGGTATTACCTGCTGAGCAGCAAACTGGACACCCTCAGCCTGAAGGTCAGCCGCGACACCACCGTATATGATACGGTGTCGTTCTCACTGGCGGAAGATGAAACCCTGCAGGGCAGGAAGGACCGCGACAAGGAACAGGCCCTGAAAATCTTCTCCAATATCAGGTCGCCATTCCCCTATTTCGAGGAGTTGCTGCTGATGACCGGTTACCCCTTCCTCAAATACGACTTCTCTGGCTTCCTCCTTGTAGAGGGCACCGATACCCTGAAGCCTTCCCTGGAGATCCATGGACAGGCCGGACGCATGATCAGGTTAAACCATAAGCTGAAAGAGAACACCCCTTACCTGCTCTTTTTCCCCGACTCCGCGCTTACCGACCTGGCCGGCCATAGCAACGACAGCACCGAATTCCGCTTCAGCACCGATGGCCCCGACAATTATGGTTCATACAAGCTCAATATCACCAATGGTTCACCCTATCCGCAACTGATCATCCAGTTGTTCGGCGAGGATGAGAAGAAAATGTACAGGCAAGACTTGCTTGGCCAGGATGGGACGTTGGTGTGGGAACACCTGCCTCCCGGGAAGTATGTGGTCAAAGCCATCGGCGATATCAATCGTAATGGTAAGTGGGACACCGGCAATTACCTGGCAAGACAGCAACCCGAGCCGGTGGTTTATCTGGGTGAGCGCATCGAGATCAGGGGGGCATGGAGTTTTGAAGAAGACTGGAACGTCAGGTTCAGTGAATAATTTCCCTGCTAAAATTTAATTGAAAGAATTTACATATTTATTTGCCTGATATGTTAATTTATCTTAGATTTGCAAAAAAAATCAATAAAAATGGAAAAAGTAGTGCTGGAAGTTAATAAGCTGGAATTGGCCGCAAGTAAACTCAGGGCCATTGCACATCCAATGAGAATCGCGATCATTGAGTTGCTGAACGACAAACCGAAAATGAGTGTGACAGAGATCTACCGGAAGCTTGACATCGAGCAGGCATCTGCCTCCCACCACCTCAACATTTTAAAGAACAAAGGCGTGCTGATCTCGAAAAGGGACGGTAAGAAGATCTTCTACTCGCTGAAAAGCAAGTCGCTCAAAGAAATCGTGGACTGCATCAACAGGTGCAACGCCGAGTAAGTCTCCTGCGTTAGCATTTAACCTGTTTAGGCATTGCCGGATCTTCCTGGCCCCGTGGGCTTGAGGATCCGGTTTTTTAGTGTACCACCGGCACAAAGTCGAATTTCTTCCCGTCGAACAGGCCTTTGTCGCTGAGCTTGATGTCGGGGATGACCAGCAGGGCCATGAATGACAAGGTCATATAGGGGGCACGGAGTGATGACCCGAGCTTTTTGGCCTTCCTGTCGAGCGAATCATAGGCTGCGGCCACTTCATAGCCGTCGCGGTTCGACATGAGTCCTGCCACGGGCAGGGGCAACACTTCTTCAGTACTGCCATCCACCAGCGATATCCCACCCTTCTGCTCAACCAGCAGGTTGATGGCGCGGCAGATATCCTCATCGCCGGTGCCCACCGCGATGATGTTATGGCTGTCGTGGGCTACCGTGGAGGCGATGGCCCCGCGCTTAAATCCGAAGTGGTTGATAAAGGCCACGGCCGGCCTGGCCTTCTCGTAGCGGTTGCAGACCACCAGCTTCAGGATATCCTTTTCAAGGCCCGGCACCACCATGCCATCCTTCACCATGGCCTGCTCATCGAGGGCCTCCGTGACCAGCTGCCCGTCGAGGGCCCTGATCACACTGATATTTTTCCCGGTAGCGGGAACCTGGATATCTTCAGGCTGAATGCTTGATGCATTGAATTTGTTAATGACCTTTTCCTTCACGGACCTGATAAGGGTGGAGCCCTTCTCCGCTACCCTGGTGCCGTTGATAAAGGTTTCCTGGACGTTGAATCGTTTCAGGCTGTCGACGATGATGAAATCGGCCGGGTCGCCCGGCTGCAGCAGTCCCACATCCAGCCCGTAATGTTGTATGGGGTGAAGGGTACAGGCCCTGAGCACCGTCATGGGGTCGAAGCCTGCCTTTACCGCGCGCCTTACATGCTCATCGATATGGCCTGCGGCCAGGTCGTTGGGATGGCGGTCGTCGCTGCATAACATCACCCGCTCGGGGTATTTGTCGAACATGAGGATAAGCTCATCGAAATTCTTGGCTGCGCTGCCCTCCCTGATCTGCACAAACATGCCATTCACCGCCTTGTCGAGGGCCTCTTCAAGGGTATAGCATTCGTGGTCGGTGCTGATGCCTGCCTGGATGTACAGGGCCGCTTCGTCGCCCAACAGTCCGGGTGCATGCCCGTCGACGGGCTTGTTGTGCTTCTGCGCCATGGCAAGTTTGGCCATCACCTCCGGATCGTGGTTGAGCACCCCCGGGAAGTTCATCATCTCCGAGAGGTACCTGATCTCTTCACGACCCAGCAGCATATCGATCTCTTCAGGCCCCAGCCTGGCCCCGGCCGTCTCGAAGGGCGTGGCCGGCACACAAGAGGGCGCGCCGAAATAGAATTTGAAAGGCACCTTTTTGCCATTTTCGATCATGAACATCACCCCTTTAACACCCAGCACGTTGGCGATCTCGTGCGGGTCCGACACGGTGGCTACTGTCCCGTGGGTTACCGCCAGGCGGGCAAATTCGCTGGGGATGAGCATGGAGCTCTCGATGTGGATATGGGCATCGATGAAGCCGGGGATGATATAATGCTTTTCATCTACATCACCTTCGGTGATCCTGCCGATCTTCCCGTTTTCAACATGGACGGTGCCGGAGTAGATCCGGCGGTTCAGGATATCGACGATCTGTCCTGAACGGGTAAAGGGTTTCGGGCTTTTCATGATGTAAAGATAAGGAATTACCCTTTTTCAACGATACTGCCGGGACCCTTAACCCGTTAACCGAAATTATTATTTCCTGCTGGCGATCAGGATCTCGAGCAGCTTGATGCCGGCATCGGAGATCACGGTGCCGGGGCCGAAGATGGCCACAGTCCCGGCCTTGTAGAGGAAGTCATAGTCCTGGGGCGGGATCACCCCTCCAACGATGACCATGATATCGTCGCGTCCCTGTTTTTTCAGCTCTTCGATGAGCTGCGGTACGAGGGTTTTATGCCCTGCTGCGAGGCTCGACACCCCTACGATGTGCACGTCGTTCTCCACGGCCTGCCGTGCGGTCTCTGCCGGGGTCTGGAACAGGGGTCCCACGTCGACGTCGAAGCCGATGTCGGCAAAGCCGGTAGCCACCACCTTCTCTCCCCTGTCGTGGCCGTCCTGTCCCATCTTGGCCACCATGATCCTGGGCCTGCGCCCTTCCAGTGAGGCAAAGGTGTCGGCAAGCTCGCAGGCTTTCTGGAAGCTCCTGTCGCCCCGCGACTCGGAAGAATAAACCCCCGAGATCGACCTGATGACGGCCTTGTAGCGGCCATAGACCTTTTCGCATGCATAGGAGATCTCGCCCAGGCTGGCCCGTTTTTGAGCCGCGTCGACAGCCAGTTCCAGGAGGTTGCCATCGCCGGTCTCACAGGCCGCGGTGATGGCCTCCAGCGAGGCCTGTACGGCAGCTTCGTCCCTTTCGGCCCTCAGCTTTTCGAGCCTTTTGATCTGCGAATCGCGCACGGCCGTGTTGTCGACCTCCAGTGTCTCAATGGGGTCTTCCTTCTCCAGCCTGTACTTGTTCACGCCCACGATGGTGTCCTTGTGCGAGTCGATGCGTGCCTGCTTGCGGGCGGCCGCCTCTTCGATGCGCATCTTGGGGATGCCGGTCTCGATGGCTTTGGCCATCCCGCCCAGCTTTTCGATCTCTTCGATATGTTCCCATGCCCTCCGGGCGATCTCGTGGGTGAGGTATTCCACGTAGTAAGACCCTGCCCAGGGGTCAACGCTACGTGTGATGTTGGTCTCTTCCTGTAAATATATCTGCGTGTTGCGGGCGATCCTCGCCGAGAAGTCGGTCGGCAGGGCGATGGCCTCGTCGAGGGCATTGGTATGCAGCGACTGCGTATGGCCGAGGGCAGCCCCCATGGCTTCCACGCAGGTGCGGGCCACATTGTTGAAAGGATCCTGCTCGGTGAGGCTCCAGCCCGAGGTCTGGCAATGTGTGCGCAAAGCCATCGACTTGGGATTCTTCGGATTAAACTGTTTCACGATCCTGGCCCAGAGCATCCTGGCGGCCCTCATCTTGGCGATCTCCATGAAATGGTTCATGCCGATGCCCCAGAAGAAGGAGAGCCTCGGAGCGAAAGTGTCGATGTCCATGCCTGCACCCGTGCCGGCCCGCAGGTACTCGAGCCCGTCGGCCAGGGTGTAGGCCAGCTCAATGTCGGCGGTAGCCCCGGCCTCCTGCATATGATAGCCGCTGATGCTGATGGAGTTGAACTTAGGCATGTGCTTCGAAGTGTATTCGAAGATGTCGGCGATGATGCGCATGGATGGCTGCGGGGGGTAGATATAGGTGTTGCGCACCATAAACTCCTTGAGGATGTCGTTCTGTATGGTGCCGCTGAGCTGCCCGAGCTTCGCGCCCTGTTCCAGCCCGGCCACGATGTAGAAGGCCATGACAGGAAGCACGGCCCCGTTCATGGTCATCGATACCGACATCCTGTCGAGCGGGATCTGGTCGAAGAGGATCTCCATGTCGAGGATGCTGTCGACGGCCACACCGGCCTTCCCCACATCGCCCACCACCCTTTCATGGTCGGAGTCGTAGCCGCGGTGGGTAGCGAGGTCGAAAGCGATCGAAAGGCCTTTCTGCCCCGCAGCAAGGTTACGGCGGTAAAAGGCATTGGAATCCTCGGCGGTGCTGAAGCCCGCATATTGCCTGATGGTCCAGGGGCGCATCACATACATGGTGGAATAGGGCCCCCGCAGGAAGGGAGGCAGCCCCGCGGCATACTGCAGGTGCTCCATGCCTTCCAGGTCGGCAGCCGTGTAGACCGGCTTCACGTCGATCTTCTCGGGTGTGTTCCAATCCTTTTCGATGTGGTTGCGGTGTTCCCAGGCACAGACGTCTCCGCCCTCCGTCCTCATCTCTTTGATATCGATATGGCTGAAATTAGGTTTCATGGTCTCTGGCTTCATAGGTTATTTAATACCCAGCAGTTTCTGGAAATGCTGCAGGCTTTCGAGCACGTTCGAACGGATATGGATAAAATGCTCAATGCCGGCCTTCTTCAATTCGTCGAGGACATCCTTCGGATAGCCTGCCACCACGACGATAGCCTTCCCCTCAAGCGCTGTGGCGATCTCCGGTGCGACAGTGGCATATTCTTCGTCGGAGCTGCAGATCACCACGATATCGGCCTTGCTCTTCAGGGCGGCCTCCACACCGTCATCCACGGTTTTGAATCCCAGGTTGTCGATGAGGTCGAAGCCGGCCACTGCAAAGAAGTTGCTTGAAAACTGTGCTCTGGCAAGGCGCATGGCGAGGTTTCCGTAGGTGAACAGGAATACCGAAGGGCGTTTGTGGCTGCGAGCATATTCGTCGGTCCTGTGGCGCATGGCCTCAAAGGCCTGTGCCCCGCGATAGAGCTTCAGGGTTTCGAACGCCGCTCCCTCTTCAGCAAAGTCGGAGGGCTGGAATACGCCGGCGGGAATGTATTTTTCGTTCCGTTCGGTGAAGCCGGGGTACTGGTTGGTGCCCAGCAGGCTGATCTTGCGGGTGGCGACGGCCAGGTCGAGGGCGGCGGCATGCTCGCGCACCTGCTGTTGGATGAAGCCCGCCTTCACGGCTTCGATGTAGCCGCCCTTCTCCTCGATGCCAAGGAACAGCTTCCAGGCCTCTTCGGCCAGCCTGGCAGTAAGGGTTTCAATGTAGTAGGAGCCCGCCGCCGGGTCGGCCACCTTGTCGAGGTAAGCCTCTTCCTTCAGCAGTAGCTGCTGGTTGCGGGCGATGCGCTCGCTGAAATTGTCGGGGTCGGAGAATGCCGCATCGAAGGGGATGACCACGTGGGAGTCGACACCGGCGATGGCCGCCGACATGGTCTCGGTGGTGGTCCGCAGCATGTTCACGTAGGGGTCGTAAACGGTAATGTTCCACGATGCCGTTTCGGTGTGTATGCTCATGCGGGCGATGTCGTCGCTGCTGGGGCCATAGGCTTTCACGATCATGGCCCAGAGCTGTCGGGCAGCCCTGATCTTGGCCATCTCCATGAAATAGTCGGGCCCAATGGAGAAGTTGAACCGCATGCCCGGTGCCACCTTGTCGACCGACAGCCCCCTTTCGGTGAGCTGGGTAAGGTATTCGGCACCGGCGGAGAGGCTGTAGGCCAGCTCCTGCACGATGGATGATCCTGCATGGTGGAAGTTCCTGCCGTTGACCGTGATCACGTTGAAGTGCGGCAGGTGTTCCGTGGCCACCAGCATCCTGCGGCAGCAGTCGAAGTCCTGGTCGAAGGATTCGTAATAATTGCCCTTGACGACCAGCCTGCCGAGGGGGTCGAAGTTCACGGAACCGTGTACCTTGTGGAAGTCGCGGTTATACTGCTCGACGAGGGTCCTGTAGATGTTGACGATATTTTCGGCCTGCAGCCCGCACACGAAGTTCAGCTCCACGATCTCGGCGAAGATGTTGCGGCAGAGGCCGTCGATGTCGTCGTGGCTGTATTCCTTCTTGTCGTCGAGGATGAAGCCCAGCGAATTGATGCCCTTCATGAGGATGTCGAGGGCCTTGCTGTTGGCATCCGCGATGCGTTCCACCCTGATGTTCTGGCGCACGTACCAGTCGTGGCCCTTTACCCTG
>CAZHYA010000139.1:0-6768 GCA_964536525.1 uncultured Bacteroidales bacterium
GCGACATCATTTTCTATTGATCTTCCGGGCAACGACACCATCATTTTCTTTGTCTGAATATAACATCTTTTATTAGCTTTGTGAAGATAATCAGACCAATCTTATGAAAGCAGTCTACCCATTACTTGCATTATTGTGCTGCTATTTTCCGCTTTCAGCACAGCAAGGCCTGAACGACAATACTGTCCCTCCGCCAGCCCATGAATTGATGCCGTTGAGTGCTTCGGAGGAGAAAGCCCTCATGGAACTCCCTAAGCTGGAGCTCCCCATGGAATACAAGAGCAAAGACCTTCCGGCGGTTGTAGACAATTCGACTCAACCATACATGCGTCAGGCCTTCCAGCAGACAGGGCTTTGCTGCGGACAGGCTGCCGGCATAGGCTATAACTACACTTACGAGATCGACCGGATAAGAGACGTGCCCGCCAACACCAACGACAACCTGTATCCCACCCATTTTACGTGGAACTGGATGCACGGCGGCTATGGATGGTATGGGGTAAGCTACCTGCACAGCTTCCAGATCCTGAAGCATTGTGGCAATGTGAACGTAACCGATTACGGTGGCAGCCTCGCCTATGGGGGTGCCGAGCGCTGGATGTCGGGATACGACAACTACTATAATGGCATGTCGAACAGGATCAACAACGTGTACCGCATCGATGTGGGCACACCCGAAGGGCTTGAAGTGTTCAAGCACTGGATCAACGACCACCTCGAAGGTGCAGCTGTCGGGGGAGTTGGCAGCTTCTATTCGCAGTATATGGCTGTATCCAACAAGCTGCCGGCAGGCACTCCTGAGGAAGGGAAATACGTGCTCACCTATTTTGGCGGCAGCGCCAACCACGCCCAGACCATCGTGGGCTATAACGACTCGATCAGGTGGGACTATAACGGCGACGGGCAGTACACCAACCATATCGACATCAACAACGACGGGGAGGTGAACATGAAAGACTGGGAGATCGGCGGATTCAAGATGGTGCAGAGCTACGGGGGCGTTCCCAACTGGGGCGACCAGGGCTTTGCCTATATGATGTACAAGACCGTGGCCGACAGGCTCGGGCAGGGTGGCATCTGGAACCACAGCATACATGTGCTTGATGTGAAGGAAGACTGCAACCCCCAGGCCACCATGAAGGTGACCCTCACCCATACTTCACGCAATAAGCTGAAGGTGGTGGCCGGCCTCTCCAACAATCCGGGGCTGTTGTCGCCGCAATATATCCTCGAATACCCCATTTTCAACTACCAGAGCGGCAACCAGTACATGCAGGGGGGGACCAGCAACCCTGCCAACATGACCATTGAATTCGGCCTCGACATCTCGCCCCTGCTCAGTATGGTGAACCTCGGACAGGACGTGAAATTCTATCTTCAGGTATTTGAATATGATCCCACCGGGGCCGGCACCGGCAATATCAACGCTTTCTCCGTGATCGATTATACCGATGGCGGTGTAGAGCATGTTTGTCCGCAAAGCAACGTCCAAATCGTCGACAACGGATTAACGACCATGAGCGTAGTGGCCAACTTCGATTTCGACAGGGTGCACATCCTCAATGCCGGCCTCCCTCCGGCCACGGTAGGCCAGCCATACAACACCCAGCTGCTGGCTTCAGGAGGTGAAGCCCCCTATACCTTCAGGCTTTTGAAACAATATGATACGGCCATCTCCTCCGAAACCTTTCCCGTGATCACGCAAACCCAGCTCTACCCTTCCAACAGCGGAAGCGGCTTCGTGACCAGAGCCCTGGATTTTGATTTTCCCTACTACGACTCGGTTTATTCATCCGTCACGGTGCATGTTGATGGATACCTGATGTTCGATGAGCAGCTGTATCCATACCCGTATTTTTATGATGACATGAACCTCTTCAGGATCACCAGGCATATCTCCCCCTTCATGTGCCATGCCATGAGGCTTTACTCAGCCGAGGGTGACGGCATATGGTACGAGGGCGACGACACACAGGCCACCTTCCGCTGGAAAGCCTCCATCGACGGAAACAGCGGCACCACCGACATTAATGTTGCCGTGAGGCTCTTCCCGTCAGGAAAGATCGAATTTCTTTACGGCGATATCGTGATCGGCGACAACATCCTCTGGGTGCCGGGGCTCTGCGACGGCAACGAGGACGATATGCAGTTCTCGGATTTCTATTTTAACAGCCTCCCCGCCGAAAACAGCGTTTATGAATATACCCGTTACGACTACCCCGAAGGGATCACCATCGCTGAAGACGGCACCATCAGCGGCACGGTGCAGCAATCCGTCAACGGTGAAGCCATGACCTTCAAGGTGACCGACAACAACTTCGTTTCAGATACAAAAACGCTGCTTTTCTCCACTACAGGCATCCTGATCGAGGACTCCATCAGTTCGGGAGGCAACGGGGTGATCGAATATGGCGAGATCGCCAACCTTAGCATGCATCTCACCAACCTCGAAGGCAACCATATCACCAACGCTTCCATGACCATCAGCATCGATGATCCTTATATCAGCCTGATCGACGACTATGAATACATCGGCAGTTTGCCTGTCGGACAGCGCATCTCCCTGATCAATGCCTTCAAATTCCAGGTGGCATCTGATATTCCCGACGAACATGTCTTCGAGGTCGAAACCAGCATCAGCGGCACCAGGCAGTTGTGGGAAAGCACACTGACCTACCAGGCCTTCGCCCCTGTCATCAGCATACAGCAAGTTACCGTTAATGATAACGGCGACGGACGGCTCGACCCGGGGGAGACCTGCGACCTGCTGGTGGACATCAAGAACAGTGGCGGCAGCAAGGCCTCAGGGCTCAACAGCATACTGTCCGAAGACGACCCCTACATCACCCTCAACGATGCCGAACATTTGGTTGGATTGTTGTCGCCCGACAGCACTCGTACACTTGCTTTCAATATCACCGCCGACCCTTCCACCCCCATCGGCCATATCATCGGGTTCAACATCGCCCTGAGCGGCAATATGGGTTACCAGGAAGACCTCCCCTTCGACCTGCGGGTCGGACTGACCCTTGAAGACTTTGAGACCGGCGACCTCCGCCTTTTCAGCTGGGGTTTTAGCGGTGGCAGCCATGAATGGTATATCACGGAAAACAATCCTTACGAAGGCGATTACTGTGCACGTTCGGGGAATATCTCCCATGGGGAGCAAACCTCTCTGATCCTCGACCTGGAAGTGCTCAACGAAGGCCCCATCAGTTTCTACAGGAGGACCAGCTGTGAAGATGCAGCCGGCGATGATGCCGACTATCTCTCGTTCCTAATCGATGACATTGAACAGGCACGCTGGGACAGCATCAGGGGGTGGGAAGCAGTGAGTTTCAACGTCACAGAGGGTTATCACCGTTTTGAATGGCGTTTTGTCAAGGATGCCTCGGTAAGCGTGGGATCCGACGCTGCCTGGGTCGATTATATCAGCCTGCCCTCATGTCTCGACCTGAATCCGCACCTGGTATTCGATCCCGAAGCGCTGGAAAAAACCATGAAGCCCGGTGAACAGGATACGGATACCCTGGTCATCATCAATCCCGGTCAGGGTGGCATCCACTACACCATCGTAGTCACCGCTGCAACCGATAAAGGAAACGGCGGAAGCAGGAGCATCGAAGGGTCGTACCTCGAATGCAGCCAGAGCGAATTCTTTGCCGGAGATGCTTTCACCTGGGACTTCACCCTGTTCAATGGCAGTGACGACAGCGAATGGCTGCAGGACCTGACCATACAGGTGCCCCAGGGCATCACCGTGGGTTCTGCATCGAATTTTACCGGTGGCAGCGGCGGGCCGCTCCTGTTCACGGGAAGCTTCGGCAACGGCCCATTGCTGCACTGGTATGGCGAGGATGCGTCCGGATGGGGCGTGGTGCAGGGAGGCGAATATGCATACGGCAACTTCAGTGGTGTCATCGACCCGGGATTTACGGATGATGCATTGCTGGAATATGTGATCACCGGCGATATTTACGGTAACGAACCCCACACCGTTGAGGGAACGGTCACCCTCACCAACCTGGGAGGCAACGTGGAATGGCTCTCATGCGATGTTTATGAAGGCGATGTGGCCGGACAGGACCAGAAAGGACTGCTGGTCACCTTCAATACCGAAGGGCTCGACGACGGTGACTATTATTGTAACCTTCTTGTGAGGGATAATTTCCAGAATGAAAGCATCATACCGGTACATCTGCTGGTCGACACCGACCTCGATGCAGGATCCATCCGGAACGGCAGGGAGATGATCGAGGTGTTTCCAAATCCTTTCAACGATCTTGTAAATATCCGGTACACTGCCAATACCGCGGGCAGCATGAGCCTCAGGGTTATCGATCTTACCGGCAACACGCTGGCATGGATCGCCAATGAGGCCGATATCCCGGCAGGAGAACACATGTTCAAATGGAGCCCGGACACAGATGGAAAACTTCCTGCTGGAATTTACCTGGTAGTCCTCGAGCACAACGGAAAAAAGACCATCACGAAGGTGGTCAGGTACCCATAACAGCATGAATTTTGAGGTGCATTGCAACCATAGTCTTCCTTGGATGCAGCCTGCTTTCGGGGCGGTCGCAGGAAGCCCTGTTGCCGGAAGTCATGCACATGGGATCCCCGCTTACCGCCTACGACTCGGTGATGCTATCCGCCCTGGAGGAAGTCCCCTTAATGCCTGTACTGAAATCATCTGCCCTCCCTTACAAGCTCGATAATTCGAGGCTCCCTTACTATCGCGAGATATACCAGCAGGTGAGCAGCGAGTGCGGGCAGGTGAGTGGCATCGCCTATAATTTTACCTATGAGATCAACAGGTTGCGCAACCTGCCAGCCTCGGCACCGGAGAACCAGTACCCCCCCCATTTCCCCTTCAACTTCATGAATGGGGGTCATGGCTGGCACGGGGTAAGCTATTTTCACAGTTTCGAGATCCTGCGCAGCCTTGGCTGTCCCGACGTGGCCACCTATGGCGGCATGGCAGCAGGGGGAGACAGCAGGTGGATGACCGGCCACCACGCCTACCTGAAGGCCATGAAAAACCGCATCAGGGCAGTGTACCAGATCAGGGTCGGCAGCCCCGAAGGCCTTGACAAGCTCAAACACTGGCTGCACAACCATCTCGAAGGCTCTGTTACCGGCGGTGTAGCCTCATTCTATGCCAACGCCCCATGGAATCCCAGCACCCTTGCCCCGGGAACGCCCGAAGAAGGGAAGCATGTGATCACGGCATGGGGAGGGCTCCCTTCGCATGCCATGACCATCGTGGGATATAACGATTCGATAAGGTTCGATTATAACGGCGACGGCATGTTCACCAACGATGCCGATATCAATGGCGACAGCGTGGTGGACATGCGCGACTGGGAGATCGGGGGCCTGCTCTTTGCCGATGGCTGGGGCTACGGCATCAATTTCGCCGATAGCGGCAGGTGTTTCGTGATGTATAAAACCCTGGCGGAAAAATCATACGAAGGGGGGATCTGGAACCACGCCGTTCACGTGCTCGACGTAAAGGAAGGGGAGCCGGCACTCACTGCCAGGATAAGGGTTTCGCATACGCGGCGTGGCAAAATTAAGGTGAGCACAGGGATCTCGTCAGGGCTTAACGACAGCCTCCCCGAACACAGCATCAGCTTTCCGGTCTTCAATTACCAGGGCGGAAGCCAGTACATGCAGGGAGGCATCTCGACAGATACCAACAAGACCATTGAATTCGGGCTCGACATCAGCCCCCTGCTGGGATATGCCCTTGCCGGCGAAGCGAACCATTTCTTCCTCATCATTGATGAATATGATCCCGATAACCTTGGTGAAGGCAGCATTTTATACTTCTCCGTGACCGATCAAACAGGGGTTCCCCATGAGGTGTCCTGCCAGGGGCTGCCCCTTGCGGTCAACAATAATGGCCGCACTATGGCCTGTGTTACTTTCGACAAGGCCATCCAGGGCCTGGAGATCATCACATCCGGACTGCCAACGGCAGTGGTTGGTGAACCCTACGGATACCAGATGGAAACCGCAGGGGCAACACCACCGGTGAGGTGGACCCTGCTGAACAGCTTCTCGGAAGAGCCTATCATACCTGACATCCCGGCAGGAGGTACTTACCTGGAACCCGACAACTGGGAGCACGGGAACATCATGGTCCCGCTGCCCTTCAACTTCAATTTCATGGGAGACCCAGAAGACACCATTTATATCCATGCTGCAGGCTTCATCATGTTCGACGACACGCAGGACCCCTGGCCATACATGTACGACCATCAGCTTTTCCTCAGCCACAATCGCTGCATCGCTCCTTTCCTCTCAAGGCAACTGGTCTATGTTGCAGACTCAGGACACGGCATCTGGGTGGATCATCACAACGGCGAGCTGACGGTACGATGGAAAGCCCGCATCAACAGTTTGCAGTACGACCCGGGCGCCGACTTCTCCCTGGCCCTGAATGAAAACGGCAAAATTACCTTTATGTATGCCAGGGCATTTGAACCTCAAAGGCTTGAATGGGCCTGCGGCATTTCTTTCGGCGACAAACTAAACCACTATTTCCCGTCGATCATGGGCATGCCCCTCGTGGAAGAAAATACAGGTATCCGCATCAGCGTGGCCACCCCGCCTGAAGAGATCAGCCTCAGCAGCGACGGTTACCTTACGGCGACAGCAGAACACTATTACCATCAGGAGAAACTCACCTTCCTTGCCGAAGATGACAAACTGGCGAAAACGCAAAGAACACTTGAATTTTCGGCCCCCGACCTCGGCACT
>CAZHYA010000140.1:0-4110 GCA_964536525.1 uncultured Bacteroidales bacterium
GGCATTTAACACAGAGACCGTGGCCAAAGCCGTGTCCCGAACACAACAGCCTCTTCCAAAAGGAGTGTTGAATCTTGCAGGTAAATAATTCCTGCATCATAAATCCCTGAACCGGATATTGTAATGTTTTTCGTTGACATTTTATATCCCACTGATGATACCCGGAGTTTGTAATTCGATCTTTCTGCCGTGCTTATGGTGAAGGCCCCGTTCTCATCACTGATTGTCCCTTTGATGAGATGGGGCGAGCCTTCCGATGTTGACATCAAGCCTACCGTTGCATATGGAACCGGCAGCTTGCTTTTTTCTTCTATTACTTTTCCAGTGATCGATATATTTAATTGTGCATTAAGCTCTGTAGATATGAAAAGGGTGGCAAAAATGCATACGATCCTTACATGTTTAAATTGAATTTTAAATAGATTGCCGGATTTTTTCATCGTATTTAATTTAAGGTTACGATGCAAATGGAAGGAGATTTCAGAAGGCGTCCTAATTATTGGTATACAAGGCAAGGATTTGTTACGGGCAGAAAGAAAGGCCTAAGAAACTGGTACGAAATGCAAAAATTAGTGATGAACGGATAGGAGGTATTGCCGGGTTAGTTCATCAAATTTTTGGATGTTTTGACGTGAAACAGGGATTACATTATCGCTTCCAGTCAATTTTAACCTGTAGCCCAGTGAATTCCCGCTTTTCGAGCTTACCTTTTCCAGATTCACGATAAAAGCCCTGTGTGTCCGTACAAAGAAGGGTATCGGATCAAGCTGCTGTTCTATTTCACTGATTGAATTCCGGATGATTACCACAGAAGCCCTGTCCTGCTTAATGAGATGAAAAACCACATAGTTCCCTTCTGATTCGGCATATATGAACTCAGCGGGATAGAAGCTCAACTCCTCTTTTTTTGCTTTCGACCTGATAGAAATTAATTCTTCTATTTTTTCATTTTGCTCGTTTTTCCCTTTAGTCCCGTATTCCTGAAATGTTTCAGGGGTAAAGGCATAGCGGATGTTCAATAAGGATGGGAAAAGCACCGGTATAATGCCAATCAGTATTGAACGGGAAAATGAATCGAGAAATGTGGGAAGGTTCCACCTTGAACCGGGATTTTCCAGAAAAAATCCGGCAAAATAGGCTGAAAGACCTATGCTTAGCAGGATGATCGTAATTGAAAGCAATTCTTTTGAAACAGTCCAAACCTTATTTTTCGAGAAACAATTTGTTCTTTTTATCACCACAGCCATACCCAATACCACTAAGGATATTAATAAGCAGTAAAAAAGCATGGTAAAGCTAAAACCGAACGATCGGGCCCCGTGTACCTGAAGCGGGTGGTAAATAACAACAAAGAAGAAAAGAATAACAAGAAATGCCAGGGTCCCCCACAAGGGTCTCTGGATTATAAAACTTTGTGGAAATTGTCTGTTGAAGAGGACTTTTGTCTGGTTTATCAGGTTATTCATTTCGCTTAGTCAATCTAACGCGTTTGCTTTGTTTAAGGTACGATGTTCCAGGAATTTGCTGTAATACGCATTGCATCCGGTTTTTAATCAATTCTAAGAGTAGACATAATCTCTTTTCCGATGGTTACATGCTTATCATCGTCGATATAGCAGCCAACGTTACGCCGGCCCGGGCCATGCTGGGCTTCCGGTTTTGTTTCACTAAAGGTATATAATTTTTGTGTATAAATAAGGTAGAATAAATAACGGACGACATGGCATCTGCCTGCTGCCAGGGAAGCGCAGGCCCGCATGGGAGCAGATCCGGTATTAAGGAAGATTGATTGCACGATCGCCCGATTGCGCGATATTCGATGTCAGAAGGAAACCAACACCTGCTGTTACTGTTTGCAAAGAATGATCGGGATGACGGGAGTGGGGCTATGTTGTATAACGCATAACCACAATTGCATTTATCAATTCCAATGCGTGTAATAAAATAATATTT
This sequence comes from uncultured Bacteroidales bacterium, assembly GCA_964536525.1. Lineage (GTDB taxonomy): Bacteria > Bacteroidota > Bacteroidia > Bacteroidales > B18-G4 > B18-G4. Next base: position 1,954 of record CAZHYA010000140.1, read on the forward strand.
GTCGTCTTTATCCGCCTGCGTTTCTTCAAATATAATAAAAAAGGATATTAAAAAAATGGTTAAATGGCTAAATGGTTACATGGCTAAATAGCTTGCCCCGAAACCTCGGGGGTTATTAAAGGGTGCGGGGTTCGCGGTTCGGGGGACGGGGGGAAAGGAATGATGAGATCCTAATGATTAGTGATTATTTCCAGTTCACTTTAGTCGCTTCTCCCGGTCACATAGTCTAACGGTCTCATGGTCTCATTGTTTCAGTGCTTCATGCTTGCCCGAAACCTCGGGGGTTATTAAAGGGTGCGGGGTTCGCGGTTCGGGGGGGTAGGAATGATGAGATCCTAATGATTAGTGATTATTTCCATTTCAGTATAGTCACTTCCCACAGTCCCATCGTCCCAAAGTCTCAAAGTCGATATCAATTCTAGCTCACTCTAGTCACTCTAGCTAACCATAGTCACTTCCCACAACCCCAAAACCTCATGTCTCAAGTCTCATATCTCATATCTTGAAGGATAAATAACCAGAACAAGCGACCCACCGAACCTGTTTGCTTAATATTAATTTTCATGCCTTTCATTTTTTAAATAAAAATCGTACTTTTGCAGCCCATTTTCAGCAGCGTGCGGGCTTATATTATATCCCGCTGTACCACAAGCTGTTCAACGTATGTTTAATCAATCCGGGACCGCCGGGTACAGGGTATGGACGGATACAAAGATCGATCAATGACTGATAAAAAAGAGAACATCAACGAGGAAATGCCTGCCAACGAAGAAGTTAAGGACCAGGAAACTCCCGTTGAAGAAACCGAAGCCACCGAGACGATGAGCGAGGACGTGGTTGAAGAAACAGTGGCTGAGGAACCCGAAGCCGAAACACCTGTGAAAGAAGAAACGGAAGCCGAAACCGTTGATGCTGAAGCCGCTGAAGCGGAAGCAGCAACCGATGTGAAGGCCGAAGAAGAAAAACCCGGTGATGAGCCGGTTGCCGAAGAAGAAAAGGCTGAAGAAGAGCCGGTAGCCGAAGAGGTTGAGGCTGAAGAAGATCCGGTAGCCGAAGAACCCAAAGCTGAGGAGGCGAAAGCCGAAAAGAAGCCCTCTGCTGCAAAGGGAGAACCCGGCGACAGCTTCGACTGGAGCGCCATCGGCAAGAAAGGCGAGACATATTCCGAAAAGGAACGTGCCAACCTCGAAGAGATCTATAACAACACCATGAGCTCCATCGTGGAGCACGAGGTGATCGACGGCACCGTGGTGGCCAAGAACAACCGCGAAGTGGTGGTCAACATCGGCTTCAAGTCCGACGGCGTGATCCCCCTCAACGAGTTCCGCTACAACCCCGACCTCAAGGTAGGCGATACCATAGAGGTTTACGTGGAGAACCAGGAAGACCCGTCGGGCCAGCTCCTGCTCTCGCACAAGAAGGCCCGCATACTGAAATCCTGGGACAGGATCAATGCCGCCTTCGAGAAAGACGAGATCATCAACGGTTATGTGAAGTGCAGGACCAAAGGTGGCCTTATCGTCGACGTGTTCGGCATCGAGGCATTCCTTCCCGGCTCGCAGATCGACGTGAAGCCTATCCGCGACTATGATATCTATGTCGACAAGACCATGGAGTTCAAGGTGGTGAAGATCAACCACGAATATAAGAATGTGGTGGTGTCGCACAAGGCCCTCATCGAGGCCGAGCTCGAACAGCAGAAGGCCGAGATCATGTCGAAGCTCGAAAAGGGACAGGTGCTCGAAGGCACCGTGAAGACCATCACCTCCTACGGGGTGTTCATCGACCTGGGCGGCGTGGATGGCCTCATCCACATCACCGACCTTTCATGGGGCAGGGTCAACCATCCCGAAGAGATCGTAAACCTCGACGAAAAGATCAAGGTGGTGATCCTCGACTTCGACGACGAGAAGAAACGCATCGCACTCGGCCTTAAACAGCTCACCCCGCACCCGTGGGATGCCCTCGACGAAAAGCTCAAGGTGGGCGACAGGGTAAAAGGCAAGGTGGTGGTGATCGCCGACTATGGCGCTTTTATCGAGATCGCCCCCGGGGTGGAAGGAGACATGCTGCTGGCAGATACCGAAGAAGCGCTGTTGGGTGTGGAAGGCATAAAAAAAGCAAATATCAACCTGGTTTTCGATCCACCCTGGGACA
>CAZHYA010000140.1:4120-6763 GCA_964536525.1 uncultured Bacteroidales bacterium
GCCGGAAGAATTTCGCCGGGCGATTGGGAGCAGCCCATCAAAGCCGTGACTTCCTCAAGGTAGGCGATGAGGTGGAAGCCGAGATACTCACCCTCGACAGGGAAGAACGTAAGATGTCGCTGGGCATGAAACAGCTTATTCCCGACCCCTGGGCCGACATCATGACCAAATACCCAAAGGATTCGAAGCATACCGCCACCGTCAGGAACTTCACCAACTTCGGCATCTTTGTCGAGCTGGAGGAAGGGGTCGACGGGCTCATCCACATTTCCGACCTCAGCTGGTCGAAAAAGATCAAGCACCCGGCCGAGTTCACCAAGATCGGTGAAGACATCGAGGTGGTGGTGCTCGACGTCGACGTGGAAAACCGCAGGCTGAGCCTCGGCCACAAGCAGCTTGAAGAGAACCCATGGGATGTTTTCGAGACCATCTTCACGGTGGGATCGGTGCACAATGCTACCATCATCAGCAAGAACGACAAGGGTGGCGTGGTGGCCCTGCCATACGGCGTTGAAGGCTTCGTGCCCAACAGGCACCTGGCCAGGGAAGACGGCAGCAATGCAGGCGCCGACGATACCCTCGACTTTATGGTGATCGAGTTCTCGAAGGAGAACAAAAAGATCATCCTCTCGCACACACGCACCTTCCAGGAACGCAGTGCCAACGAGAAGGCAAGGGAAGATGCTAAGGAAAAGCAGGCTCAACGCTCCACCAGGAAGAATGTACAGAAGCTCCAGGATAACCTGGAGAAGACCACCCTTGGCGACCTCGACGGTCTTGCCAGGCTGAAAGAGGAGATGGAGCAGGCTGAGAAGAAAGATAAGGCAGCGGCCAAGCCCAAGGCTGCCGCAAAGGCCAAAAAAGATGAGAAAAAGGAGGAAGCACCAAAGGAAGAGCCCGGCGAAGAAAAGGGCGATACTGAAGAATAGTGATTATCCTCTGTGAGATAAGGGCGGCCGTGTTTGCAACGGTCGCCCTTTTTTTGTTATCTTGCGTCATGACTTTTTCGGTTACCATCCTTGGCTGTGGCGCTGCCATCCCCATGCTGCACCGCAACCCGAGTGCACAGCTTGTCAACATACATGAAAAGCTGTTCCTCTTCGACTGTGCCGAGGGCACCCAGCTGCAGCTCCGGCGCAACCGCATCAGGATGCAGAAGATCGGCCACATCTTCATCTCGCACCTGCACGGCGACCATTACTATGGACTGATGGGGCTCATCACCACCCTTCACCTGCTGGGACGCGAAGCCGACCTGCATGTTTATGCACACGCGGCGCTGGAAAAGATCATTGATCTGCACCTGGAAACCTCTCAGACGGTATTGCGGTACCCGCTGGTTTTTCATCCCATCGACACGGAAAGCAGCGAACTCATCTTTCGTAGCAATACCGCCACGGTGTCCACCATTCCGTTGAACCACAATTTTCCAGCCTGCGGCTTCCTCATCCGCGAAAGGCAGGCAAACCCCAACATAAGGAAGGACTTCCTCGAGGGCCGTGAGCTGAGCAACCTGGATTACCGGCGCATCAAGGCCGGAGGCAATTATGTCGACCCCTGCGGGACCGTCCATCTTCATGATGACATCACCGTGCCGGCAAGGCCGGCACGCGCATATGCCTATTGTTCCGACACCGCCTATCACGAGCCAATCATCCCGCTGGTCAGCGGTGTCGACCTGCTCTACCATGAAGCTACCTTCATGGACGACAAGGCAGCCGATGCAGAGGCCAAGTTTCATTCCACCGCCAGGCAGGCAGCCACCATAGCCAGTATGGCCGGGGTGAAGAAGTTGATGCTCGGGCATTATTCTGCCAGGTACAAGGAGCTCGATGGCATGCTGGCAGAGGCCCTGACGGTGTTTCCGGATACCCTGCTGGCCCAGGATGGACTTGTGATAGAACTCTGAAATCTGAACTTTGAACTCTGAACTCCAGACTCAGGCAAGCGCTTCGTAAAGCACTTCCACGGGGTGGAAGGCTTTTCTGCCCGTGCCATCTTTGATCTGGTGCCGGCAACTGGTGCCGGGGGCGACGATGATCACGTCATCGCCGGCTTGTCGAACGGCCGGCAGCAACACCATCTCGCCCACCTTCATCGAAAGTTCGTAATGCTCCTTCTCATAGCCGAAGGCACCCGCCATGCCGCAGCAGCCCGACCTGATCTCTTCCACGTGGTAGTTGGCAGGGATGGAGAGCATGCTCAGGGTGGGCTGCACCGACGACAGGGCCTTCTGGTAGCAGTGCCCGTGCACCATGACCTTCTTTTCGGCCCTGGTGAAAGCTTCAGGGCGGATATTCCCTTTTTCAAATTCTGCAGCGATGAACTCCTCGATGGTGAAGCAGTGACGGGAAAGGCCTTCGGCTGCTGCCTTCATGTCCGGGCCGACCAGTTCGGGGTACTCATCCCTGAAGGTGAGGATGCCCGATGGCTCAATGCCGAGAAGTGGCGAGTTTTCGCCGACCAGCGGGGCCAGCATTTCAATATTTTTCATGGCCAACCTTGCTGCCTTATGCACCAGCCCCTTTGAAAGGAAGGTCCTGCCGCTGAAGCGGTGTGCCGGCACCTCAACGGTGTATCCCAGCGCCCTGAGCAGTTTAATGGCCGTGATGCCGATCGTGGCGTCGTTGTAGTTCGTAAACT
>CAZHYA010000141.1:0-6723 GCA_964536525.1 uncultured Bacteroidales bacterium
ATGTCCGAGAGAATGTCGGAACCGACTGCCTGCTCCAGCCAGCCATCGACTTTGATGTGGAACAAAGCATCTCCTTCCGGCCTCCGGGGAAGGACACTCCGGTAAAAAACCCTTTCGAACCGCCAAAGACCGGCTTCAATCCTTTTGATGAAGGGGGCATCCCGGGCCACAGGAAGCCCATGAGCGAACGTGAGCGAAGCAACAGGGAACACTGGGAGATGCTCTTCGACAGCGACAGTCACGGCTCCACGGATGCCGGCGCCACCGGCATGTTCCCCGCAGAAGAGCAAATGACGTCAGGCACCGGGGTGATGCAGTATGCAGGACGCTTCCTGATCACCACCACGAGTGCTGGCCTGGTGATCATTGACCAGAAAAGGGCACTCGAGAGGGTGTTATACGATCGTTTCATGACACAGCTGGAATCGGGCAAGGCGGCCAGCCAGCAGGAATTGTTCCCCCAGCAATTCACTTTTTCGCACAGCGAGGCCGAGATCATCAGGGAGCTTAAGCCGGCACTGGAGACACTGGGGTTCAGCATAAGCGAGTTGGGCAGGAACAGCTTTGTCGTTACGGGCATCCCCACGGAAACGGTGAACAAAAGCATCAAGGAATTGTTGGAAAAAATACTGGATAACCACAAGAAAAGTCTGCTTGACCTTGACCAGGATGCAAAGACAGGACTTGCCCGGACCATGGCCACGAGCCTTGCAGCAAGGCCGGCAAAGGCGCTGGCAAGGGAAGAGATGGAAACGCTGGTCAGCCAGCTTTTCAGTAGCAGCATGCCCGAAATGTCGCCTGCAGGAAAAAAGATCATCAACATCATGAAAGCTGACGAAATTGAAAAGTTGTTTAAATAATCATTGCGCATGAGAGTAAGCAAATCATATGGAAGCAGAGGGTTCAGGGGAATGCCCCCGGTGGTGCTTAACCTGATCATCATCAATGCCCTCTTTCTGCTTATCACGATACTTTTCAGGGAAAAAGTTAACCTGTACAGCCTGCTCGGCCTTCATTATTTCACCTCACCTCATTTCGAGTCGTGGCAGTTTGTATCGTACATGTTCATGCATGGCGACTTCTACCACCTGCTGTTCAACATGTTTGCCTTGTGGATGTTCGGCACCGTGCTGGAAAACGTCTGGGGGCCGAAGCGCTTCCTCACTTTTTTCATGGTCACGGGTATCGGCGCCGGACTCGTGCAACTGCTGGTTGCTTTTTTCAGGATATATTCGCTTGAATCGGTACTGAGCCCGGACCAGATCGAATATGTTTACAGCACGGGGCCGGAAATATGGAAAGAAGGAAGGACATTCTCCAATGAAGCGATGGCAAGCCTCAACAGGATCATCAATACCCCTACCGTCGGCGCCTCCGGGGCAGTGTTCGGGATATTGCTTGCATTTGGCATGTTGTTTCCGAACACCCTCATCTATGTGTTCTTCGCCATACCCATCAAGGCCAAATATTTCGTCTTGCTCTATGGTATCGCCGAATTGTATTTTGGCATCAGCGGCACCCAGGAAGGCATAGCCCACTTTGCACATCTCGGGGGCATGGTGTTCGGGTATTTTCTTATCGTGTACTGGAAAAGGAAAGGATATTATTAGAGGCGGTGGTAGGTGGGGGATACAGGATGCAGGCAACCAATTAAGAGTGAGCAGATGGAACAGTATTATCAGCAACAACGGCCCAACCCGATGGAAGACCTGAAGCGGTTTTTCCGTAACAGTGGTGTACTTCCCCGGCTGATCATCATCAATGTGGCGATATGGCTGCTGGCACAGGTGGCCTTGATGGCCGGCTGGGCATTCAGGCTTCCCGACAATGCCGTTGAACTGGCCATCCTTGAATACCTGGCACTGCCGGCCAGGGTCGACATGCTGATCGTCAGGCCGTGGACCCTGTTCACCTATATGTTCCTGCACACCAGCTTCTGGCACATCCTCTTCAACATGCTCTGGCTTTACTGGTTCGGCAAGATATTCTTACAGTACCTCAGCCAGCGGCAGCTTATTGCCACCTATTTCATTGGCGGCCTCGCCGGCGGGGCACTGTATATCCTTGCCTACAACCTGTTCCCGGTATTTTCAGATGTGCTTCCGCAAGCCCGGGCACTGGGTGCCAGCGCATCCGTCATGGGCATCGTGGCAGCCATTTCGCTTTACGTGCCAAATTATTCCATTTCGCTGATATTCTTTGGCAGGGTGAAGATATTTTACCTTGCGCTGGCTTTATTCGTACTCGACTTTTTCATGATCAGGCATGGCAATGCCGGCGGACACATTGCGCATATCGGCGGCGCCATATATGGTTTTCTTTATGTTTATTATCTTCGCAGGGGGCGCGACATCAGCAAGCTCTTTCCCAGCTTCGGCAAATCAGCATGGAAAGCACCGTCTTTCAGCCGCCACAAAGGGAGAAAGAAGGCATACCGGCATGAACGGCCAATGACCGATGAGGAGTTCAACCGGCAGCGCGCCGAGAAACAAAAGAAGATCGATAAGATCCTCGACAAGATATCACGCTCGGGCTACGACAGCCTCAGCAAGGAAGAAAAAGAATTGCTCTTCAACAACAAAAAAAATTAAGATCCATGAGAATCTTTCTTCTGCCGGCCGTGATTGCGGTATTCGCATATTCAACCGCCATCTCACAGGACAATGAGCTTCATGCCTTTGAGCTTGACCAGCCCCCTTTATGCGAACGAAAACATCTCGTCGGAGCCCACGCCACAGAATGAGCCTACCATCAGGATCAGCCGCAGCAATCCCGACGTTGTGGTGGCTGCCTGGCGCGACTTCAGACTGGGTTGGCAGGAGCCCAACGTGGTTAGGCGTATCGGTTATTCCTATTCGCACGACGGAGGCATCACCTGGTCGGAGAGTCAGCTCCTCCCCGACCCCATGCCCGACCACCTCTCTCAAAGCGACCCTGTGCTCACCAGCGACGCAGCAGGCAACTTCTACCTTAGCAGCACATCGCGCCAGCCCGTGGTGAACTACAACCGGCAGATGCTACTGTATAAGTCGACCGATAATGGCATCAGCTTTCAACTTCATGCCATCGCAGTGCCCGGTAGTGGCTCGCAGGGTGAAGACAAGGAATGGATATTCTGCGATCCCGTGCCTGAAAACCCAACGTTCGACAACATCATGATCGTATGGAAAAGCTTCGGCCCCGTGCCAAAGATAAAATTCAGCAAATCAGGTCCGGGAGGCGACAGCTGGGGACCCAGCATCCTCGTAGGCGATAATTACGGCGGGCAGGGAGCCAACGTGGCAACCGGCACCAACGGCAGCATTTACGTAGTTTGGTGGGATACCGGCGTGAAATTCGACCGTTCGACAGACGGTGGAGAAACCTTTGGAAGCGATTCCTATATCAGCACCTACAGCGCACAATACAACACCAGCTTCCCCTTCATCTGCGTTGATTATTCTGTTGGGCCCCACAGGGGCAATGTGTATGTTGTATGGACCGACAGGCGCAATGGCAGTGACGACATCTGGTTCCAGCGCTCCACCGACCATGGCGACACCTGGATGCCACAGCCCATCATGGTAAACGATGTCGCTTTCAATCAGCAGTACTGGCCGTCCATACAATGCGATGAAAACGGACGTATCGTGGTGGTCTATTACGATGAGCGGGAAGGCCCGGGGCAGATGAACGCATACCTTGCCTATTCCGACGACAGCGGCAACTCATGGTCCAATACCAGGCTCAGCGATGTGACATTCAGCGGCAACACCCCCAACACCAATGTACGTTTCGGTGATTATATACATATCGATACATATAACGGAAAGATCATCCCGGTATGGACCGACGACAGGGCCGGCAATTACAACCAGGAGGTCTACACCGCAGTGGTTGAGATCCCGGTCGCGCTTGCAGAGAAAGGGGTCCTGAACGGGTCGTTCACCCTCTACCAGAACTATCCCAATCCCTTTTCCGGAAGCACCACCCTGAAATTCGAAACCAGGGAAAGGCTTCGCGTGAGCATGCAGATATTCGGCACTGCCGGACAACTCATCGACATGCCCGTTGATGAGGTACTGGACGAAGGCATCCACCAATACGAGTGGACAGGCGCCGGCCTGTCTCCGGGGATCTATACCCTCAAAGTCATCGCAGGGAATTCGGTATCGTACCTGAAGATGTCGCATCAATAAGGTAAAACAGGACATGGGCAACAGAAGAAAGGAAAGGAAAAGACCCCGCATCATCAGCCGGGTGCTGTGGATCATCAACATCCCTGTTGCCATTTTCCTTCTCGCCTCATACCTTTCCAGTTACGTTGATCCGGCCATCACCACCCTCTTTGCCTTCCTCGGACTGGCCTACCCTATCCTTTTGCTGATCAACATCTTGTTTGTTGTGTACTGGTTGATCAGGCTGAGGCGGCGGGTGCTGCTTTCACTGGTCATCCTTGCAGCCGGATTCCAGCCCATGACAAGACACGTGCAGTTACTCCCGGGAAATAAATCCCCTGAGGAAAAAGGGATCACGGTTCTGAGCTACAATGTTCAGAACATGGCTCACAGCAACGACGGAATGGAAAAACAAGCGGTACGAAATGCCATCCATGAGTTTATTGCTGCCGAAGGAGCTGATATCACATGCCTGCAGGAATATTCGGGGTGGGACAATTCATCTATCGGTGTATTGGAGCGTTTGAAAGAGAAGACCGGTTACAGGTATGTTTATCATGCGGATTATTATGCTGAAAGTTCCAGGCGGGTATTTGCCCTGGTCACCCTCAGTCAGTTTCCGGCTGTCGGCACTCATGCCCTTTCCTTGCCCGAAGATAATCACAATTTTGGCTTCTATACCGACCTTGTGGTGCATGACGACACCTTCAGGGTGTACAATCTTCACCTGGAATCGATCAGGCTCCAGCAAAGCGATTACCGCTTTGTGTCTGAATGCTCGAATTGAATTCGTCGCTGTCAAAAAAATACGTGGAATCATAATACGGGCTGATCGTATCAATTGTCGTCGTATCGCCCGCGGCAAGTTCTCGCAGCATCATCAGCAAGCTGCACCATGCCTACATCAAGCGGTCGCGACAGTCCACCCTGGTCGTCAGTAGCCTGGCCACCTCCCCGTATCCCGTGATCGTATGCGGAGACTTCAATGATACACCCCTTTCATATGCATATCACAAGATATCGAAAAGCCTCGATGATGCTTTCATTCAATCAGGCCGGGGCCTGGGAAACACATTTTCGGGAAAGCTGCCTCCCCTGCGTATCGACTTCATCCTCACCTCACCGGTTTTCCTGTCGCATGATTTCACCATACACCGGCTGAGGCAATCCGACCATTATCCCATAAGTACTTCCCTCACTCTCCGCAACAACTGATCCTCCCTCCCGGCACAGCCATATCGTCCGGCAATCCGGAGATTGAACGCAATGGGCGCACGCTGTCCTTAATTTGCTATTTTTGCAAAAACCACCGTCGATGAAACTCCGGCTCATCTCTGATTTCACCCCCACGGGCGACCAGCCTGAAGCCATCAGGCAACTGGTGGAGGGCCTCAGGCGTGGCGACCCGGCGCAGGTGCTGCTAGGCGTTACAGGCTCGGGAAAGACGTTTACGGTGGCCAATGTGCTGCAGCAACTGGACCGGCCGGCACTGGTACTGAGCCACAACAAAACGCTGGCAGCACAGCTATACGGTGAATTCAGGCAATTCTTCCCTGAGAATGCCGTTGAATATTTCGTTTCCTATTACGACTATTACCAGCCCGAGGCCTACCTTCCCGTAACAAACACCTATATTGAAAAGGACCTTTCGATCAATGATGAGATCGACAAGCTCAGGCTCAGCACATCCTCAAGCCTGCTCTCGGGGCTCCGCGACGCGATCGAGGTGTCGTCCGCGTCGTGCATCTATGGCATCGGGAACCCCGATGATTTCACAAGAAATGTTACCAGGGTGAGCGTTGGCGAGAACATCTCACGCAATAAATTCCTCTTCCAGCTTGTCAACAGCCTGTATTCCAGGACCGAAAGCGAATTCAGCAGGGGGCGTTTCAGGGTCAGGGGAGATAGCGTCGACATCTATCCGGCCTATGCCGACTTCGCATTCAGGATCATCTTTTTCGGAGATGAGGTGGAGAGCATTGAAACCTTCGACCCTGTCAGCAATAAGGGGATGAGCCGTCCCGACAGCATTGCCATATATCCTGCCAATGTTTTTGTGACCTCTCAGGACAAGATGAAGGAGGCGCTTATGGAGATTCAGGACGATATGCAAAGGCAGGTGGCTTATTTCAAGGAATCGGGCAAGCACCTGGAGGCCAAGAGGCTTGAAGACCGGGTGTCGTATGATATCGAGATGATGCGTGAGCTGGGTTACTGCTCGGGCATCGAAAACTATTCGCGTTACTTCGACGGACGGGAGCCGGGCTCCAGGCCATTCTGCCTGCTCGACTATTTCCCTGAAGACTTCATCATCATCATCGACGAGAGCCATGTGACCATCCCCCAGATCAGGGCCATGTACGGGGGAGACCGGTCGCGGAAGCAGACGCTGGTTGAATACGGTTTCAGGCTCCCGTCGTCGCTCGACAACAGGCCGGTGCAATTTGATGAGTTTGAACGCATCACCAGCCAGACCATCTATGTGAGCGCCACCCCTGCCGACTATGAGCTGCAGCGGGCTGAAGGTGTGGTGGTAGAACAGCTGATACGCCCAACAGGCCTCCTC
>CAZHYA010000142.1:0-3422 GCA_964536525.1 uncultured Bacteroidales bacterium
GCGATTGCTACTCAAAAAATTACCAATCAAACAGCTTTGGATAGTGCTCAGTCTTCTGTTAATTCTGCTACGAGTGCTTTGAACATTGTCGACGATAATGTTGATCGGCCGTATGCCGACTGCCAGCAGCAGGTCCTGCATCCAGCGCGGAGAGTCCTTCACCTTTATGTTGCTGATGGTGAGGCCGCTGAACCTCGGGCAGGCTGCGGTGTCGAGCACTTCCACCGGGAATTCAGCTTTCCTGGCGGGAGCCCTGAAACCTTCAACGGATGGGATGTTGAGCCGGATCGTCCCCTTGCCCTGTCTGCTGTTGATCACCGCCACCAGGTCGCGGGCCGCACCGATATGCGAAGTGGCATCCGTACGGTTGGGCGTGAGCCCGATCTCAAAAACCACATCTTCGGTGATGCCGAAATAATCCTTTGCCGGGGTGCCGGGAACAGCATCGTCATCGAGTACCATGATACCTTCGTGTGAGCTGCCAAGTCCCACCTCATCCTCGGCACAGATCATCCCTTCGGAGATCTCCCCGCGTATCATTGCCCTCTTGATCTCGAAATGCTGCTCACCCGCATACAGCGTGGTGCCCACCGTGGCCACGACAACCTTTTGTCCCTCTGCCACGTTGGGGGCCCCGCAGACGATAGAAAGGGGGGCATCCCCGCCGATATCCACGGTGGTCAGGCTCAACTTATCGGCGTTGGGGTGCTTCTTGCAGCTCAGCACCTTTCCGATGACGATCCCTTCGAGACCGCCTTTCACCGACTGGAACCTCTCCATGCTTTCCACTTCAAGTCCGCTGTTGGTAAGCATTTCGCTGAGTTCTTCCACCCCCACACCGGGATCGGCGTAGCGTTTAAGCCAGTTGTATGAGATCTTCATCCTGCTTTGTTTTCCCTGGTTAACCAATAATTTGCCGGCCAGAGGCCGGTTGGTGTCCGGCCGGCCCCCGACCGGTATTCTCAATGACCGGGTAAAGGTAAGGAATTTCCTGTTTCTAACTGATCGTCCCCCAGTCGGGCCGGAATTTGTTCATGGCCTTCAATGTCCTGTCAAGGATGAGGTTCCCCGGTTTTTGCAGTTGGGGATCGTCTTCCAGGATCTCCATGGCCAGGTTGCGTGCATAGGTCAGGATCTTTTCGTCGCGGAGCAGGTTTGCGATCTTAAGGTCGATGATGCCGCTCTGCTGCGTGCCGGCCAGGTCGCCGGGCCCTCTCAGCCTGAGGTCGGTCTCGGCGATCTGGAATCCGTCGGTGGTCTCGGTCATGGTCTTCAGCCTTGTCCGGGCCTCTGCCGTGAGCTTGTTGCCCGACATCAGGATGCAGTACGACTGGTCGGCACCACGGCCCACGCGCCCCCGCAGCTGGTGGAGCTGGGAAAGCCCGAAGCGCTCGGCATTTTCGATCACCATCACGGAGGCATTGGGGATGTCGACCCCCACCTCGATCACGGTGGTGGCCACCATGATCTGTGTTTCCCCCCTGATGAAGCGTTGCATTTCAAAATCCTTGGCTTCCTGCTTAAGCTTGCCGTGAACGATGCTGATGCGGTATTCGGGTAGCGGGAAAGCCCTGCTCAGGCTTTCGTAGCCATCCATCAGGTCCTTGAGGTCGAGTTTCTCCGATTCATGGATGAGGGGATAAACCACGTAAACCTGCCGGCCGAGGGCGATCTGCTCCCTCATAAAACCAAAGAGGCGCAAGCGCTTTGAATCAAAAAAATGATAGGTCTTCACGGGCTTCCTCCCCGGGGGCATCTCGTCGATCACCGACAGGTCGAGGTCGCCGTAGAGGGTCATGGCCAGTGTTCTGGGGATGGGGGTAGCCGTCATCACGAGGATGTGCGGGGGGACATCGTTCTTGTAATACATCCGTGCCCTCTGTGCCACCCCGAAGCGGTGCTGTTCGTCGATGACCACGAGGCCGAGATCACGGAACTGAACATTTTCCTCGAGCAGGGCATGGGTGCCGATAAGCAGGTGCAGGTCACCGCTATGGAGGTCCCGGAGGATCTCTTTCCGCTTGGCGGCCTTTGTCGAGCCGGTGAGCAGCTCCACGCGAATGCCCAGGGGGGCTGTCATCCCGCTTATGGTGGCAAAATGCTGGGTGGCCAGTATCTCCGTGGGGGCCATCATGCATGCCTGGTAATTGTTATCGAGGGCGATGAGCATCGCCATCAGTGCCACCAGGGTCTTGCCGCTGCCGACATCGCCCTGCAGCAGGCGGTTCATCTGTTTGCCCGATCCGAGGTCGGCACGGATCTCCCTGATCACCCTTTTCTGGGCTCCCGTCAGCTCGAAGGTCAGGTGCTGCCGGTAGAAATCGTTGGTGTGCCTGCCCACATTGCCGAAAACATGCCCTTCAACGTCTTTCTGCCTGACCAGTTTTTGTTTGACCAGCCTGAGCTGGATGTAGAAGAGCTCCTCGAACCGCAGCCTGGCCTGTGCCTTGCGCAGGAGTGCCTGGTCCCTGGGGAAATGTATGTTCTGAAAAGCTTCTTCCCTTGCGATCAGTCCGAGCCTGCCGGTGATCTCCTGTGGGAGGGTCTCGGGAAGCTCACCCTGGAGCCGGAGCAGGAGGGTGCGCATGAGCTTGCTGATGTTGCGGCTCGAAAGCCCCCTGTTCCGAAGGGTTTCCGTTTCGCTGTAATGACCCACCAGCACCTGGCTAAGGCTAAGGTTTTCCTCATCGGGCAGTTCCACTTCGGGGTGGGCGATATTGTATTTGTTGTTGAAGAGGGTAGGCTTGCCGAATACGATATATTCCACCCCGGGACTGAACTTCCCTTCCAGCCACCTGATCCCTTTGAACCATACCAGTTCAATGGAACCCGTTTCGTCGCTGAGTATGGCGCTGAGCCTTTGCGACCCCGGCTTGCCCAGCTTTTTCACGTTGCTGATGGTGCCCCTGAGCTGCACGTAGGCCAGGTCGGAGCGGATCTCCGACACGGTATGGATCTTCGACCTGTCGATATACCTGAACGGATAGTACTGCAACAGGTCGCCGAAAGTATGTACATTGATCTCAGTCCTGAGCATGGCCGCCCTTTTGGGCCCCACACCTTTCAGGTATTCGATGGGCGTGTCGAGGATGCCTTTATTCATGCCGCCGGATTACAATCACAAAGATATGATTTATCACTTAAAAAGCCTTGTAATTGCATATCGGATATGGTGTTCATATGGCTGATACGTATCCTTTTCCTTGTTGGATCATGTTAAGAAAAGACGAAAAAAAAGCCCGCTGTCTGCAGCGGGCTCCGATCAATATCATGGGGTTTAAAATTCCCAGAGGTCGTGTTCGAACTCGAAGAGCTCGTTCTTTATCCTTTCCGATTCGTACAGGGCATCCAGTCCCGTGGCGTATTCCGAGATACGCCTGTCGTAAACGTTGGATTCCTTATAGATATAGCTGTTGAACATC
>CAZHYA010000142.1:3432-6633 GCA_964536525.1 uncultured Bacteroidales bacterium
GCGGTTATAGATGAGGGCTTTGGCCAGGATGGGCCTTGCTTCCGGGAAATAGATCCAGAACAGCGGTTCGCTCACCTCTTCGCCGTCGCGTTCCTTGATCATCACCGGGCATACGCCGATGATCCTGACCATCATCTGCGACCTTTGCTTGTCGAAGTACCAGTCTTCCTTCACCCTCACACGCTTCACCCTGGTCGGGTCGAACTCTGTAAAGATCACCGTGTCGTATTCCTCATAGGGTGGATAGGGGCGTTGCAGCACCTGGTGGATGGTATCGACCTGCCGGGCGATCACCTCCTGGTAGACCAGGGGCACAAGGAATTCGTCGGTGGCAGAGATATCGTAGGCCGTGATGGATCCTTCCTTCAGCCCGTCCATGAGGATCTGCATGAAGCTTCTCCAGTGGTTGTGGGGTTCGATGGGATAATAGAAGTACTGGTTGATCTTTTCGCGAAAGTCGATCTCGCGCCAGAGCCTCTTCTGCCACATTACATCAGCTTTCCTGAGTGGAGGGTACGGCACTGGCCTCATGTTGATGAAGCCGCTCCCATCTTCGAACAAGCCGTCGACGGGCGGGCTGTCGAGGATCTGGCCATGTGCGTTGCCGCTGCCAAAGCCTGCCAGCATTGCCACTACTCCAAGGATGATGATTAGCTTTTTCATTATAATAGTATTACGAGTTTATTCAATGGTTAAGTTGATGGATCCGAGGGTATGGCGTGAGCCGTCGGGTCCCTCGGCCTGGATGTTTTCAAAGAAGAACTTCTGTCCCCGCTTGGCATTCTTGATGATATCGTGCATTTCTTCGCTGAAGCGGTTGCCGCGGGTACGCTTTGGGATGTAGTCGCCGTTGATGATGGTGCCCATGGTGAAGGAGGTGACCACGAAGTTGAGGTCGAAGTCAAAGTCTTTCATCACGGGAATGATGGCATTGGCGGCGAGCAGCGTATTCTTGTTGATGTTGCCTTCGTTGATGCCTGCGATCTCGGCCACGGGGGGCGGTACCCTTTTCACCCTGAAGGTGAAGGCGCCCATGTTCATCATCTGGCCTTCATATTCTGCAGTCGCACTGACAACTGCCTCGGAAGCTTCTTTGGGCACGCGGACGATCCAGTCGCCTTTATCGACAGGGTCGGGGGTGATGGTCCCGGTGGAGATCGAAGGCCTTATCTTTTCCTTGGCAATGCCCGGAACGGAGATGGATACCGGGTTGTCGACACCGCGGTAAAACACGTTCATCTTCTTGGCGGCAACGGTCAGTGAAGGCGGGGCAACGATATATTCGTGCACGAAGGGATAGCGTTCGGTTTCCCCTTCGGGGTTCTTGATCTCCACGATACCGGCGAACCTATGTATGCCTTCGCGGTTGGCATTCCATTCAAGCTTAACAACACCGTCCCGGCCTTCCCATTTTTCGGCCCTCGAAAGGTTGGCATCGGTGATGGCATCGGCACCCTGCAGGACATATACATCAGGGTTCTGCTTGGTGTCGTAAGCGGCAACAAGCACTTCTGCCTCATATTTCTGTCCCTGGATCACATAGGAAGTTTTGGGGATGATCTTGGCCGTAACATCATCGAACTTGTAGTCGGAGAGCGTGATCTCGCTGAAGAGCTCAGATACCACGTCAAACTCAGTGGTTTGCACCTCGGCGATGATCTTGTTCATGATGGTGACCTCGGCAGCCAGGATGGTGTGGTAAAAGTGATGCATTTCCCAGCTTTCCGACTTGCCGTCGGCATTATAATATTCCTCGTCGGTTTTCAGGCCGATCTCAACCCTTCTCCTGTATTCTTCGGGGATGAGGTCTTCCATCCTGGTTCTGTATTCATTCATCTTGGCCTTCAGCTCGGATGCCCTTCCCTGCGTGATGAAAAAAGCTGTGGCCCTGTCGAATTTATCCTTCGTGGGAACGTTTCGCAGGTTAAGCGTGCGTTTTTCGATGGTATTCTGCGGGTTGATGGGATCACGGATCTCTTCTATCTCATAGTATTTCTCGAGGATCTCATCAGGGTCCTCACGTTCCGAAAAAGCAACGAGGCCCAGCATCATATCCTGGATGTAGGTGATCAGTTCATTGCTATATTCCCTGGCCACTTTTGCCTTATCATAATGTTCGCCCACCTTGGCAGGGTTCAGCCTGTACTGCGTGGCGAACTGGTCGTAAACGGTTTCGATCTTGTTATGCACGATCTGGTTGGTGGTGAGCATGCTTTCGTTCACCACGAGAAATGCATCAAGGATCTGTTTGGAAACGTTCAGGGCCAGCAGTGCGGTCAGTACAAGGTACATCATCGCAATCATTTTCTGCCGCGGGGTTTCCTTATATCCAGCCATATTTGTTCAGGTTTAAGTTTTGTTTAGCTCAATAGTTAATTACTGGTGGCATTAAATGATGCTATGCATTTGGTTTCATGGCGTTAAGCATGTTGCCGTAGACTTTGTTCAGTGCGGCCACCCTGTCGGTGAGGGTATTCAGTTCTTCCTTGTAGGCCACGGTCTTTTCGTTGGATGCGCCAAGGCTTTCCATGAACATTTCAAATGTCTTCTGTATCCTGGCGGCGGATTCAACCTGCTGGTTGGTAGCCTGCAGCTGCAGTTCATACGCTGCATTGAGGGCAGCAAGGTTGCTTGATATCCTTCTCAGTTCTTCGGTATATGCTGCGCTGTCGCTGGATGTGAAATCAAGTGCCTTGGCTGATTCTGCAAGGGCTTTGGCCGATTGGTTATATTTTTCTGCAAGGGTGTGTGCCGAGTTGGTGGCAGCTTTGATGCCTTCGGTAAACTCGCTGGTGACCTGCATTTCCTTAACGAGGCCTTCGGCGGCTTTATGGTATGATGCCGACAGGCTGCTTGCACCTTCAGCGGCCGACTTGATGCTCTTCAGGTATTCTTCTAACGAACTGGCATCTTTTTTCAGCGCGTCGGAAGTGGCCTTATAAGAGTTGTTGAGCTCGGATACCGATGCGGATGCATTTTTTACGTTACCAACATATTCGTTGGTAACACTTGCCGCATTGGTGATGTCGGCAAGCTTTGCTGCGTTGTCGCTCATCTTTCGCAAAAATATCTTCAATGGTGAGTATCTTATTGATGCCCAGGGAGAAGACGTGGTTGCCGGTATAAGGACACCTCAGCAGATCACCAAAGAAGGATCACTGAGATGGGCTGTGCTTGCCAAAGTATCTGAAGAGGATAGAA
>CAZHYA010000143.1:0-1871 GCA_964536525.1 uncultured Bacteroidales bacterium
AGCCTGTTCGAGGATGGGGATCCTGGAAAAATCCGCCGGAAATTATCATGAGTCCATGAAGTATTACATGCTTGCCGATTCCCTATACCGGATGACCGGCGACCAGAGCGGTCTCCACGATAACAAGATCAACATAGGTCATCTTCTGCTGGAGCAGGGAAAACTTGACGAAGCCCTGGAGCATTTCAGGATGGGACTGACCCATCACCGCACCCAGAATTATGCCGAAGGCAGGATGTCGGCCTGGCGGGGAATGGCAAAGGTATACAGGGAAAAAGGCCAGTTCGCAAGATCGCTCCTTTATGCCGACTCAGTCCTGGCACTGGCCCGTTCGACAGACAACCTTTACTGGCAAAAGAACATTCTGCATGAGATCTACACGATCCGGCTGCTTGCCGGGAATATGGAGGAGGCTTTGCAGGTATTTACCGAATACCACGCGCTCGAGGACAGCATCTTCAACCTGGAAAGGACAAGGATCATCAATGAGTTGTTATTGCGCTACGAAAAGGATAAGGACCGCCTGCGGATCCTGAGCCTGGAAAAGGAAAACCTTGAAAAGGCCAGGCAGCGGAACCTGATGATATTTGCTGCTTCGGGGATATTGTTGCTGGCCCTGTTCATCACCCTGTTCCTCCTGTACAAAAGAAGGAAGGACAGCATCATCGCCAGCCAGAAGATCCGGCAACTGGAGGAAGAGAAAAAGCATCTGGCCGCACGTTTCCTTGTGGAAGGGCAGGAGATTGAAAGGAAACGCATGGCCCTTGAACTGCACGACAACCTGGGTGTGCTCCTAACAGCCACAAGGCTGCATTTCAGTGAGATCAGGGACAAGGACCCCGGCAGCAGGGAGCTGATCGGCAAGGCAGAAAAACTGCTCGAACAGGCCAGCAGCGATGTGAGGAAGATCTCGCACAACCTGATGCCCGGTCTGCTCACCAAACTGGGGCTCTTCGAGGCCCTCGAAGACCTGTTCGAAAACCTGGGCGATAAGGAAGGCTTCGATGCACGCCTGGAGGTGATCGGTAATAAAGACCGGCTCGACGAGAACAAGGAGATCATGATCTACCGCATCGTCCAGGAACTGGTCAACAACACCCTGAAGCATGCCGGAGCCAACGTTATCGACCTGACCATCGTGCACGAGGACGGGGAACTATCACTGAGCTACCACGACAACGGCAAGGGTTTCGACGTGGAAAAAATGCTCGACCTCAAAACCATGGGACTGCACAGCATACAGTCGCGCGTGGAATTCCTCAACGGCACCATCAAGATCGACTCCGTGAAAGGCAACGGCACGGTGTTCCTGATCTGCATCCCGGTGGGACATGCCCCTGCCCCGTGTAAATAGGTTTGGAGCTACTCCCGGTCATGTTGGCCAACCATCCTTTTTTTCAGTTTTACCCTTGTACGGCCGATACTATTACCCCGGAAAGTATCGTTATTTTGCATTATCTTGCACTAAATTCATTTTTCCCTGGACAGCGTTCGACATACCGGCAGCAAGGGACTCGGAAGGGCTGAATTTGAAGCGCTTTTTCGCAGGCATTTCAAAGGGCTGACCTTTTTTGCCCTCGAATACGTGAAGGATCACGACACGGCCAAAGAGATCGTGCAGGATGCCTTTGTCCGCCTGTGGCAAAAGCGGGGTAAGATTGAAGAAGACCGTTCGCCGGCTTCTTACCTGGCCACCACCGTGCGGAACCGCTGCCTCAACCACCTCCGCAACAACAAGAAGTTCGACCGGGGCATCCTGATGTTTGAAGGCCTGGGGCACGATCACGAATATGTTGAACAGGACCACCTGGTAACAGAAGAGCTGCGGAACAGGATCACGCAAGCCACCGATGCCCTGCCCGGGAAGTGCC
>CAZHYA010000143.1:1899-6625 GCA_964536525.1 uncultured Bacteroidales bacterium
GACCTCGGCATCTCGCTGCAGACCGTGGAGGACCAGATGTCGAAGGCCCTGAGGATCATGCGTGATAAATTATCGGAATTCCTCAGCCTGATCATCCTGCTCATGGAAATTTTAAATATCATGTAAGGGTATCAGGCCTTTTATGTGTATATTGGATAGCAGCAATGGACGAAAACGCCACATATTATGAAATCCTGATCGCCAGGTACCTCAGCGGGGAGGCCACGCCCGACGAACTGTCGGAGCTCTCGGCCTGGCTCATGGAGGATGCCGCGAACCAGCGGTTTTTCAGGGAGATCCGCGACAGCTGGGCCCTGCAGCAAGCCATGTATGTGGAAGATGCTGTTGATCCCGACAGGGAGTGGGAAGCCCTGGCACAGCGAACAGGTGTCCCCATGGCCCCGGTCTCGAGGGCACTGGGTGAACGATCCCGCCGGTATATGACGGGTGCCGCCGCCGTTGCCCTGCTGCTCATCCTCCCCTCCGTCATTTATTTCCTTTTCTTCATGCAGGCCCGTGAAGACCTGCTTGCGGCAGAGAACCATGTGGTGGAATCCGTCCTCCCCGACGGCACGGAGGTAGCCCTCAACGCAGGCGCCGTGCTTCACTACCCCACACGCTTCACCGGAAAAGAACGCAGGGTGAGCCTCGAAGGAGAAGCCTATTTTGATGTGGTCCGCAACGAAAAGAAAACCTTCGTGATCGAAGCCGACAACATGCTGGTGAGGGTGCTGGGCACTTCTTTCTATGTGAATACCCATGCTGCGGACAACACCATGGAGGTGGTCCTGCTCTCGGGAAGCGTGCAGATCGATTTCAACGACAGGCAGGTGTTGCTTGAACCCGGCGAAAAAGCCTTGGTGCTGAGACAAGAGGGAGAGATCCGGAAACAGCATCACAGCGATCCCAACCTGCTGGCCTGGAAAACACGCAAACTCAGCTTCGACAATACGCCTTTATCCCAGATCGTCGAAGTACTCGAAAAAGTGTACCACAAGGATATCGAAATATTGAACCCTGAGATCGGCGATTGCCGGATAACTGCTACCTTTGAAGGACAATCCCTCGAAGCCGTGCTGCTCGTCCTGCAATCGACCATCGACATTACGGCCCGGCCCAGGGGCGATACGGTCGAACTTTCAGGTACCGGATGTCAATAGGAAACATTTTGTCCATAGCGGAAAACACATATCTGAAAAGTACCGTCATCCTGCTGGCGGTATTTTTTCTCCTTTCTCCTTTTGTCGTAACCCAGGACCTCTCCCGCAGGATCACCATCAGGGCCGACAGCCTGCCCCTTGAAGAGATTATCCGCGAGATCGAGGCACAGGGTGGCATTTACTTCTCTTACAGCCGGCAGGCGATTCCGGCAGATATGCCCGTGAGCATCGATGCCAGGAACAAGAGCATCAGGTATGTGTTGAAAAAGGTGCTGACCGACAACGGCATCCGTTACGAGACAGTCGAAAAACACATCGTGCTGAAGATGGCTGAAGAAGCCGGCACGCAGGGAGCGGCCGGCATGCAGGCGGGCAACCTGCCCAGGTATACCCTCTCGGGATATCTCAGGGACAAGGCCAGCGGCGAGGTGCTCATCGGTGCACATATCTACGAGAAAGTTTCCTACCAGGGAACCTCCACCAATGCCTATGGGTTTTATTCACTCTCGCTTCCCGCAGGGAAACACATGCTGGTATTTTCGTTCCTCGGTTACGAGCTGACCGAGCTCGAGGTGTCGCTCAACGGCAACCGGCGGCTCGACCTCGAGATGAAGGAGACCCTGCTCACCATGAAGGAGGTGGAGATCGTTGGCAGGCCGGATGCGCCCCTGCTTCACAGCGACCAGATAAGCGAGTTCCGTTTCAGCAGCAAGACCCTGGCCAGCCTGCCGGGGATCACCGGCGACAAGGACATCATCAAGTCGCTGCAGGTGGTGCCGGGCATAGAATCTTTCGGCGACGGCTCGGCCCTTTTCTTTGTGCGTGGCGGCGGCAGCGACCAGAACCTCATCCTCATCGACGAGGTGCCCCTGTACAATGCTTCTCACCTCTTCGGCTTCCTTTCGGTGATCTCGCCCGACGCCATCAGCGACATCGAGGTCTTCAAGGGCGACTTTCCGGTGAAATACGGCGACCGGCTGTCGTCGGTGGTCGACATCAAAACCCGCGATGGCAACATGAAAAGGTTCGGCTTCGGAGGCAATGTGGGGCCATACACCTCCACCCTCTCGATCGAAGGGCCGGTGATCAGGGACAAGAGCTCCTTCTTCCTGGGCGGACGGTTTTCCACCCTCCAATGGCTGCCAAACCTGTATTTTAATGACGAACAGGTGAGCGTGGGCTTCTTCGACCTGAATGCCAAGCTCAATTTCAAGCTCAACGACAGGAACCGCATTTTCGGGACATTTTATATCGGCAACGACATGCTCGAGCGCACCACGAACGCTTCCATACAAACTTACGGCATAGGATGGACAAACGTGCTGGGCACCCTGCGGTGGAACCATATCATCAACCGGAAGCTCTTTATCAACACCACCGCCTTCCTCACCCGCTACCAATACCTGCTGTATCTATCCGATGACCAGCGGGAATACTGGAACTCTTCGATCTCCAACATCACCCTGAAATCCGATCTCACCTGGTACATCAGCCCCTCCAATACTTTCACGGCAGGGTTCAACATCAGCACTCACTCGCTGGATGCCGGGAATATCAACCTCGACGATGAAGCCCTGGCCAAAGAGGTGCCCAACTACAACTGTGTTGAATATGCCTTTTATGCCGGCAACCGGCAAAACATTGGAAGGCGGATCACCCTGCGCTACGGCCTGCGGCTTCCGGTATGGCAGGACCTGGGGCCTGCAACGGTTTATTATTTTGATGAGAATTATGAGGTGATCGACACCTTCAACGCTGAAAAGAGTGCGGTTTATTCATCTTTCGCAAGCCTGGAGCCCAGGATAAACGTCACTTTCATGCTCTCCCCGTCGTCGTCGCTCAAGACAGGTTACAGCCGCACCACCCAGTTCCTCAACGAGCTCACCAACAGCATCAGCCCCTTCACCTCACTGGCGGTATGGGTGCCTGCAGGACCAAACATCAAGCCCCGCAAAGCCGACCAGTATTCGCTGGGTTACTTTACCGGCATAAATAATGACAGGTTCACGTTCTCGGCCGAGACCTATTACAAGCATTTCTACAACTATATCGATTACGCCCCCCATGCCAACATGCTTTACAATCCCCTCATCGAGGGAGAGATCCGCACGGGTGAAGCCTGGTCGTACGGCCTCGAGATGATGTTCAGGAAAGCTTACGGTAAGCTCAGCGGCTGGATCGGCTATACCTATTCCAGGGTGTTCGTAAAAACCCCGGGGGTGAACAATGGGGAAAGCTACAGGGCCTTTCAGGACAGGCCCCACCATCTTACCCTTTTCCTGTCGTACGACACACGAAAAAGATGGACATTCTCGGCCAACTGGATGCTGCTCAGCGGTGCCGCCGTCACCACCCCGCTGGCTTTTTACGACTACAATGGCTATGTGGTGCCCATTTACGGAGAAAAGAACAACGACAGGCTGCCACCCTACCACCGGCTCGACCTGTCGGTGAACTTCAGGCTGAACAGGGATGAGCTTTCGCGATACCGGCACAGCCTCATCCTAAACCTGTACAACGCCTATGGGCGGACAAACCCGTATTTTATGAGTTTCAACAGGATGGAGGACCCCGGCGGGGATTTCGTGGTTCCGGCCGACCACAGCGAGGTACCGGCACTGGTCCCCACGGCGCTTTCGGTATCGGAGATCATCCCCTCCATTAACTATCAATTCAGGTTCTGATGCGACGGATGTGGACATACATATTATTGTTGCTTCTCGTATCCTGTGCGAAAGAGGCCGACTGGACCCCTGCCGGTGATGCGGGGGAATGGATCGTGGTCGACGGCATCATCACCAGCGAAGCCAGGGTGCAACATCTTTATATCCACTATAATAAGTACGATCTCAATGATAAGCCCTTGCCATTGAGCGGTGCCGAGGTCATCATCAACAACGAGGACGAAACCTTCCGCCTTACCGAAGATCCAGGAGCACCGGGAAAATACCTCACCGATACCGTTGTGGCGGCGCTGCTCAACAAGAACTATTCACTCCTGGTCCTGAACGGGCAAGACGTCTATTCTGCCCAGGCTTACATGGTGGCCGGGCAGCAGTTCCCCGAGCTCAGCTACGCAAAGAATGACGATGATGATTTATACCATATCGATTATGTGGCCAGCGCTTTTGAGGCCTCCGACCCGGCCATGTGGGAGGTGCTGATCGACTGGTCGGCGGTGCCCGGCTACGAAAACAGCGACGACACCCGCAGGCGGCTATTGTTCTACACCCTGCCCACCCTCGACGTGAGCCAGGTGTTTGCCCCCCTGATCGAAGAGGTGAGCTTCCCGGCAGGGACGAGGATCGACCAGCGCAGGTATTCGCTGAGCCCTGAGCATGCGGCCTTCATCCGTTCGCTCTTGCTGGAAACAAGCTGGCAGGGAGGCGTGTTCCCTTCCGACCCGGCCAATGTAAATACCAACCTCAGTGAAGGAGCGCTTGGATTTTTCGGCGTTTGTGCCGTGAATTCGCTCTCGCTGACCGTGACACCATAAAAAAAATACAAACTTAAATAAGGGTAAATGGAAAAGTTAGTGTACTATTTAAAACAAATGCTCATGATCC
>CAZHYA010000144.1:0-6605 GCA_964536525.1 uncultured Bacteroidales bacterium
TCATTGGAAGGACCTGGAATATCACATTTCACGCTGCAATACCCGAGATGTAATGATAACCGTCAAATACAGTGTAGGTTTGCGGGATGGGCCTGCCATAATAGTCATAATACATATTGGTTTCGGTGCGGTACTCGGGATAGTAAGCTTCTGCCAGCAATACATAATTGTTGCCGAACGGGATAACATCATGCAGGAGCAAGGTGTAATCCAGCGAATACTCCTCTCCACGGCTCTTTTTCTTCTCGGCATTCCTTCTGATGTCAGCAAGGGTTTTGCTGCTCATCGCACGGTACATTTCTTTAAACTCAAGGAAATTATAGTAGTTGATGAAGACCTCCCTGTCGGCGATAAACATGCTGATAAAATAGCCCGCCGTTTCCGGTCCCGACTCGTCGTTTTTTTCTGCCAACCTGGAAGAATAATTACTGTAAGTGCCCATGATAAGGATCGTATCACCGGCCGAATCAGCGATCCTTGCCGAATTGATCACTTTGCTGCCAAGCGCCGGGTTGAGGCGATAGGTTTTCTTAAGGTCGCCTCCTGCCCCGAATTCGAGCATCATGATGGTATTCTGTTTTTTACCCAGGTAGTTCTCAATCACCACAAGGAGGTTCTCGCTGTCGACGTCATGATGTACCTGCTGAATGATGTTCAATCCTTCGATTTCAGGTTTGACCTGGTTTACCGCCCCATCCGCCAGTTTGATGAAGGCCAGGAAGGGCTCATAGGTTGTGTTGTTGAAGGCAGCCACAGCCCTGTCGCCGGCAATGCTGAAATGCACGAGCTCGGACCTGTCCTGAACCAGGGCATTGATGATCCGAAAATGATGTTGGTTGTAATCTACCTTCAGTATCTGAATATTGTACGATGATCGCAGCTTTCCGGCATCATGAAATACCAGGTAGGTCTCCCCATCTTCGTAATGGTGGGCCATAAATTTCACCCCGCTGATGAGTGCGGTGTCGGCCAGCCATTTTTGGCTGAAATTGTTGTCATAAAAGGCAAAATGCCAGGTATGGGTTTCGGGCTCGCTTCCTTTCTCCTCACTCTCAAAAAATACCAGCACGCCCTTCTCACCACAGGGCACCAGGTTGTAATCCTCCATCTCAAGGTTGGCATTCAGCTCAACCCTGAGCGGGCTGTTCCGCTGGGCCCATGCCTGGTTAAAGCCTACTGTGATAATGAGGATAAAAGAATATAACCACTTCATGACGACAGGTTTGCCTTAATTGTCACAATAATAACACTTTTTTGAAAGAATTATTTGAAGGGAAGATAAAAAAGGGCCCTGTCGCCTGCGCGCTCAGGGCCCATGAAATATCTGATATCGAAAATTATTTTTCTACAACCAGCTTCTCGACACCGGTGTTGCCTTCCGGGTCGGTAAAATGAAGGAGATAGATCCCATTGTTGATCCCGCTCAGGTCGATTTTGCAGGTTCCGGTAAAGCTGACCGTTTCGGCGACTCCAATTCCGAGCAATGAAAATACCTTCAATTGCAGGGGCAGATCGGTATCGGCATGAACCGAGGCTTCGTTCATGGCCGGATTGGGATATACGGTGATCTCTGCTTTCAGACGGTTTTGTTCGCCTACACCGGCAATTTCCGTGCCGGTGATCAACACGTCGTCCACTTCCCAGGTGGCCGATTCGCTGCTCGTAGAGGTAAATTTGAACGCGATGTAAACCTGGCTGCCGTTCACATTGGAAATGTTGATATTGCCGCTTGAAATCCACTCAAAAAAGCCCGTTGAAGTTTCGAAATCAAGGTTCGTCCATGTGGCGGTGGTGGGGTCGCTGCCATCATAGTCGTTTGATATCAGGGCCTCAAGTGCAGGGCCGGTATAGGCATCGGCGGTATAAAAGCTTAACACTTCCGACGAATAATTGTCGAAATTCAAGGGCGGGGAAATGAGCCAGTCTTCGTTCTCGAATGCCTGTCCTTCGTATCCGCTGCATTTTGCGCAGGGAGTGCCTCCGATACCGTGAATATCGTCAAGTTCCCATTCCTGCTGTCCGGTGACGCTGATGCGGTCCCAGTTTCCCCATCCGCTGTTGAAATTCTCTGAGAGGATGATGGTCACATCAGCTGTCGTCGCTGTGGCTGCAGGGGCGGTGCCGTCGTTCTTGTAATCGATGTCTGCTCCTCCGTTGGTGTACGGATAAATTTTGAAAAAGTAATCAGCATTGGTTTCAAGATCAGCGAAGCTGCAACTCTGCTGTCCATAGGCCACGTTCAGTGCACCGGTGCCATCCGAAAGGTCGGTGTCATCGGCTACAGCTGTCCCGTCGACAGGTGCGGTGATGTTGTCATCGGAGCTGGCAAGCACCAGGTATCCGGCCGGCAGTTGTTCGCCGATGGCATCCGTCCATGCCAGTTCAATACTGATGCCCAGGGAGGTTGCCATAAAATCTGTCGGATAGTTGGTTGGCTCGGGTGAGATGCCGGCAGCCATGATGCTGAAATCATCGTAATATACCTTACCCCCGAGGTTGCCGTCTTCCTTGTATACCCGCACTTCGAAGCGAAACCCGTCGGCATTGGCCGGGGCCGTCAATGAAACAGAATAGTGCTGCCAGTCGGGGCTGTTGCTCGAATAGGTTCCCGGCCGCAGTTCATCCGCATGGTCGTCGAGGTAGGTGTCGCCATCCAGCCAGTACGACCAGATCCTGTGCCTGGCATCCGTAACATTGTCGAGAAAATAATAGCTTATCGTGTAATTCGTTCCGCCCACAATGCCGCTGACATCCTGCTGCAGGTCCTGAGTACCGTCGGCCGACATATGTCCGGCTGAATAGGTTCCGCCATGTACCGGATCGTTCTCCTGGCTGATATTCTCTGCCTTTGCCCAGTCGGTGGGCGTGGCAGCGTCATCCCAAAGTTCAAGGTCGCCATTCACAACCAGCTCCTGTGCAAGGCCGGTGCTTGCAGAAACAGTGATGAACAACGCCAGGGTGAATAAAATGTACAGGTTTTTCATGATATTAAGGTTTAAGTGAATAGTCGTTTATATTGATACGGAAATCGAGGCCATCAGCTTATCTGCGGATGGCCTCGATGTTTTCCGTTGACTGCTTACCTGACAACCAGTTTCCGGGTTTTCAGCACATTGTTTTCTGACAGGTACCTGACAAAGTAGAGCCCTGCTTCCAGTTGTTCCACATTCAGCGAGGTGGTGCCTTCAGGTATCCTGCTTTCGATAACCTGCTGTCCACTCAGGGAGTGGATGCTGATGGTGATCATTCCACCGCTCCTGTTCACGATGCTCAGGGCTTCGGAAACGGGGTTGGGATAGATGCTGATCAGCCCTTCATCGAGGGGTTCGCTGATGCCAATAGGATGGACATCGATGTAGTCGTCTTTGACCATCGTATCCTCACCGTAATCATTGGCCACTGTCAGCGTAACGTCGTAGAGGCCAACTTCGGCATAGACAATGGGTTCGGGAGTCTGCAACATTGAGCTTGGCGGAGTACCTCCTTCGAAAGTCCATGACCAGCTGGTGATGGTGCCTGTTGAAAGGTCGGTGAAGTTCACCTCCTGGCCTACGGCCGGGTTGGTGGCATCAGCTTCGAAATCAGCTACCGGAGCGTAGTCGACCGAAATGTAATCCACACGTGTCAGGGTTGAGGTCTCCCCGAAGTCGTTTTCCACTTCAAGGGTTACGTCGTAGGCACCTTGGGTATCGTATAGGATCCCGGTGGGGTTTTGTTCTGTCGAGGTTCCGGGCGTGCCGCCTTCAAAGGTCCAAAGCCATGAGATCATGGTCCCGCCGCTCGAAAGGTCGGTAAAGTCGGCAGTGCCGCCAACCAGCACCGTGGTGTCGGCAGCCTTGAAGTTGGCTGTGGGCATCACGAACGAACATCCGGCCATAGGGGTGGCAAAGATGGTATCGCCGTTGGCGTTGATGGCAGCAAATTCGGTTGACGCTGTCCAGTTTTCGGCAAGTGCATTGTTCAGCGATGGATCGCAGAAGGTGAGCGAGGGGCCGAAGCCATCGGCCAGAGAATCCCATGGGAGGGCATCGTCATAATGCACGGAGTCGACAAACATGCCGCCCCCGTCGAGGAGCTGGATAAGCTCGCCCGAATTGCTGAGGGCGCCGCTGCTCCACTGGTACGCGGTCACACCGAAAGTATTCAGCATCGCCAGGGAGTCGATGGATATCAGCACATACTCTGCCGGGTTAAGCACCATTGACGGGAAGGTATAGTTTACCCCGTCGCTGAAAGTGAAACCGGTCATATCGACAGCCTCGGAACCATTGTTATACAGCTCGATGAACTCCAGGGAGTCGTTGCCGCTCTCGGGCGGGTTATACATGATCTCGGTGAGCACGATGGGTGGCTGTACATAAGGTTCCGCGATGGAGAACGTCTTGGGGCTTTCCCCAACAGGGCCGCTGCCCAGGTCTGAGATCCGGATGATGTAATCATCGCCCAGGGCCTGCGTGCTGAAAATGTTCCAGGTCCAGGAATTCAGTGAGGATGAGATGTTCGATACCAGCAGTTGCGGGAACCAGGTGTTGGTGTCGATGAGTTCGATCTTTATCTGACCGGTATATACGATGGTGTTCCAGCTGATCTCGTGCGTGCTTCCCTGTTCCCACGATTCTCCGCCTGCAGGGGAGGTAACCAGGATGGTGGGTACCGGCGGGAAGTTCTCACTGCCCGGCGAGCCCAATTCGTCCTGGATGCTGCGTGCCCAGTTTTCACCGAGTGAATTATCGAGGTCAGGATCCAGCAGCGATAGCGAAGGCCCGTTGCCATCGGGTTCCGTCGGCCAGGGTGCTGAGTCGGTATAGGGCACAAAGTCGGCTTGCAGCCTTCCGAGGTTGAAGAGGTTCACATCGTCGTCGGTGTTGTTGAGGCTCCAGTTGGCCTGCAGTGTCCCGTCGAGGTCGGGCACGAACGGAAAAGCCCCGTCGGTGGCGACAGATATGGTGTAGTACTGGCCGGGACTGAGGATGGTACCGCCAGGGATAGCGATCGGGATGTTCGTTGCGGTATTGTCCTGCACGTACCAGCCCGAGATATCGATATTGCTGCTGGTATTATTATAAAGCTCGATCCATTCTTCATCGGTACCCGACGAGTTGTACATGATCTCGTTGATCACCACGCCTTCCGGGTCGGGGCCGCTGCCGGTGACCAGCACATTGTCGACTTCCCAGAGGGCCGCTCCTGAAGTTGTGGAGTTGTATACAAAGGCGATATAGACGGCACTGCCGCTGACGCCCGAGAGGCTGATGTTGCCCGAATGTGTCCATGCATAGCCTCCTGATGATAAGGTGGCCGAGAGGTCCGTCCAGGTTGCGCTGGCAGGGTTGCCGCCGCCGTCATAGTTGTTTGAGTATTTTACCTCCAGGTCGGGACCGGAAAAGTTTTTGGCCGTGTAGAAGGTGAGTACCTCGCCTGTATACGCGCCGAGGTTCATGGGTGGGGAGATGAGCCAGTCTTCGTTGTTCTGGGCGCTCCCCGAATAGCCGTTCATATATGCACAGGGGGTCCCGTCGGGGCCAAAGCTGTTGTCCCTGGTCCATAGCTGGTCGCCCACCACGCTGATGGTCTGCCAGGCCATCCAGCTCCAGTTAAAGTCTTCGTACATCACCACTGAGGTTGTGGTGGCGCTGGCTTCAGGGGCGGTGCCGTCGGTCTTGTAGTCGATGGTGGCGCCGCCATTGGTGTAGGGATAGATGGCAAAATAATACTGGGTGGTGGTCGCCAGGTTCATGAAGGTATACGACTCCTGCCCGTAGTTCACGTTCTTGGCGCCTGCGCCGTCGCTCAGGTCGAGGTCGTCGGCCACAGGCGTGCCATCAACGGGAGCAACGATATTATCCAGTTCGCTGATGAACACCACATAGGCTCCGGGAAGCTGTGCCCCGGTGGCATCGGTCCAGGAGGTTTCGATCATGTTTCCGGCAGCCGAGGCCGCGAAGGTGGTGGGATAGTTCGTAGGTTCAGGCAGCGGGCCGCTGCTGAGGCTCTGGCCGGTGTTGAGGGCGCCCACGGTGGCCGTTACCGGGCCAGTCCAGTTGAAAGCACTGTATTGCGTGCCACTGCCGGTAAGTTGGAGCGACTCGGAATCAAGTGTTGCAGATCCTTCGGCAACGCCTATGTCGGAAGAAGTTACACCGTCGGCAGGGCCGCCTACTCCGTCAAATGTTCCTTCATAACTGAGGAACTGCCCGCTGATGAGTGTGCCGTTGTAGCTGAGGGCAAGGCCATCGGGCGCTCCGTTCTGTATACCGGAAATGTATTTGTAATAAATGGTGAAATTACCAACAGTGGCTCCCGCTGTAAATCCGTCAAGGGTATGGGTGCCATATACTGCGCCGCCGCTGCCGTTATACAGGTCTACCTGGAACAGGGAAAGTGTGTAACTGCCCGGGTTTTCGATGATAACTTCGACAACCTCATTTACATCGGTGCTGGCATTATCATAATGTATTTCATTGATCCAGGCGTTCTGGCCCTGAAGGCCAAGGGTAAAGATGGCCGTTAAGGCCACCATCAGGGTAGTGATCTTTTTCATAGTGATAATATTTAATGACTAATTATTCCTTCAGAATACCAAAGCTTACAATATACAAAGATGT
>CAZHYA010000145.1:0-6244 GCA_964536525.1 uncultured Bacteroidales bacterium
ATCAAATCCTTGATTGCCGAGCATCAGTGCCACAATATTTTTTCCGATATCGTGAATGTCTCCCTGAACGGTTGCAATCAATACCCTCCCCTTGTGGTCCTGTGAGGAAACACCGTCCCGAAGGTGTGGTTCAAGCAGGGACAGACCGATTTTCATCGTCTCGGCACTGGCGATAAGCTGGGGAAGAAAGTATTCTTTTCTGTCATATAATGCCCCCACCTCGGTAATGGCAGGGATCATCACGTCATGAACGAGCTGCCGGGCATCCACGCCCGCTGACAGCACCGTCGAAAGCGCTTCAGTAATACCGTCTCGATTTCCATCCAGAATAGCCTGTGCGATATTCTCACGAGGAGTGGCGCCGGTCGTCCCCGCTCCATGCGTCTTTCCCGACGTGTCGGCAAACCGGGCAAGATAGGCCGACGCGTCGTTATCCCGGTTCATCAGGACCTCACTTGCCGCCTTCACATTCATAACCTCGTCCACATCGGGATTCGCAATAACAACGGTCATTCCCCGTTCGATCGCCATAGCCATAAAGGTCGCATTAAGCCATTTCCGTTGGGGCATTCCGAATGATACGTTGGTCAGTCCAAGCATGGTTGCACATTTAAATATGCGGGTACTCCATTCGACCGTTTTCAGTGTTTCCAGGGGGGCACGGGGATCCGATGAGACAGTCATAACCACGCCATCGACAATGATATCATCTTTTTTAAATCCGTATTCCCTTGCCTGCTTATAGATATGCTTTATCACCTCAGTTCGCTCCTGGGCGGTTGCAGGTACTCCTCGGTCAGTTATGGGCAGCACAATGAGCATGGCGCCATAGGCAGCGGCGATAGGTAACAGTTTCTTCAGTTTCTCCGTTTCGCCTGTAATCGAATTCACCAGTGCCCGGCCGGGATAAATCCGAAGGGCTTTTTCGATAACATTTATATTCGATGAATCGATCACCAGCGGAAGACCGCTCGCCGTCGACAATGTGTTCACCACCTTCTCCATGACTGAGCGTTCGTCGATCCCCGGCATACCGACATTCACGTCGAGAAGATCCGCCTTTTTTGCTTCCTGCTGCCGGGCCATCTCTCTAATGAGCCCCATCCTGCCGTTGCGAAGCTCATCCTGAAGCTTCTTCTTACCGGTGGGATTGATCCGTTCACCGATAACCACAACGGGACCATCCTGATCAAAAACGACGGTCTTCCGCGATGAACTGATGGCACATACCGATTTTCTCACCGGCAGATTTGGCGTCCGTTCTTCCATCGCCCGGGCGAGCCGGTGTCGACCGCATTATACACTAAGCTGCGGGCCATTCAATACGGGGAAGAACCCGATCCCTACGGATGGACGAAGATCATTGAGTAGCTTACGACTTCTGGCAGATGCCTGCTTTCAGTAGCAAGGCTTCCATCGCTTTTTGCAAAACGACTGCCTCTTCCCTGGCCTTTAATGCGAAGTCTTTGCCATTGCCGGCATAGATGATTCCCCTTGATGAGTTGACCAGCAGCCCGCAGTCACCATTGAGCCCGTGCGCAGCCACCTCCTCAAGGCTTCCCCCCTGTGCGCCAACACCCGGCACCAGAAGAAAGTGGTCGGGGACCATCTTTCTTATGTCGGAAAGCATTTCCGCCTTCGTGGCCCCTACCACGTACATCATGTTCTCAACCGATCCCCATGCGGCCGAACCCGTGAGCACATGCTCGAATATCTTCCTGCCGTCAGCGGAGTTGATCATTTGAAAATCGTCGGCGCCCCTGTTGGAGGTCAGCGCCAGCAGCACCACCCATTTGCCGGAGTATTCCAGGAAAGGGCCCACCGAATCGCTGCCCATGTATGGTGCAACCGTAACGGCATCGAAGTCGAGCTTACTGAAAAAGGCCGCCGCATACCGGCCTGACGTATTGCCGATATCTCCACGCTTGGCATCGGCAATGGTAAATACTTCTTTCGTCTTCAGGTAGGCAATGGTTTTTTCGAGGCTCAACCAGCCTTTTGCCCCATAGGCTTCATAAAAGGCAAGGTTGGGCTTGTAGGCTGCTGCAAGATCACTTGTGGCGTCGATGATGGCCTTGTTGAAGGAAAAAATCGGGTCGTCCTCGTCGAGCAAATGCTTCGGGATTTTCTCAAGGTCGGTGTCGAGGCCGATGCAAAGAAATGAACGTTTCTTACGGATGAGCGAGATGAGTTCTTTACGGGTCATATGGATCTATTTGTCGAGTTCATGTTTCAGTCGTTCGGCGTTTTCTGCCAGCTGCAGTTTGTCTATAAGTTCCTGAACGTTACCGTTGATGATCTCGTGAAGATTATACAGGGTAAGGTTGATGCGATGGTCGGTTACACGGCCCTGCGGCCAGTTGTAGGTACGGATCTTGGCTGAGCGGTCGCCGGTACTCACCATGGTTTTCCGCTGCGTGGAGATCTTGTCGAGGTATTTTTTATACTCCATCTCGTAAAGCCGTGTGCGGAGCACTTTCATGGCCTTTTCAAAATTCTTGATCTGCGATTTCTGGTCCTGGCAGGTTACCACGGTGTTGGTGGGGATGTGTGTCAGCCTCACTGCCGAGTAGGTTGTGTTGACCGACTGACCTCCCGGACCGGATGAACAATAGGTGTCTTTCCTGATGTCTTCCTGCTTCACCTCTATGTCGAACTCATCAGCTTCGGGCAGCACCACCACCGATGCAGCCGAGGTGTGAACACGCCCCTGGGTTTCCGTTTTCGGCACCCGCTGCACCCTGTGCACGCCCGATTCATATTTCATCTGGCCATACACATTGTCGCCAGTGATCTCGAAGATGATCTCCTTAAATCCCCCTACAGTACCTTCTGTCATACTCACTTCTTCTATCTTCCAGTTCTTTATCTCGCAAAACTTCGTATACATACGGTATAGGTCGCCGGCAAAGATGCTGGCTTCATCCCCCCCGGTACCGGCCCTGATCTCGATCATGGCGTTTTTATCGTCCTGCGGATCTTTTGGGATAAGCATAAAACGGATATCCTCTTCCATCTGGTCGCGCTTTTCGGTGAGGTCATGCAGCTCATGCTTGGCGAGCTCCCTGAATTCCTCATCTTTTTCAGTCTTTAATACCTTCCTGGCCGAATCAATATTGGCCAGCACGTTGGCATATTCCTTATATGCATCAACGATGGGTTGCAGTTCTTTATAGTCTTTGTTGAGTTTTATGAATTTTTTCATATCAGCCGTCACGGCCGGGTTGTTCATCAGTTCACCAATCTCCTGCCAGCGCTTGTATATGCCTTCCAGTTTGTCGATCATTGTGTTATGGATTGTGGTTTGCAAAGGTAAGATTAAAATGCCAAAGGGTTGCCAACCCTAAGAGGGTTGCCAGGCCTTGGCCTTAATAATGGAAATCACCGGAATCAGTGCTGATGGTCAGCTTACGGGCGTCGCTTTCAGCAACATGCCCCACCACACGGGCTTCAATGCCGAACGATGCTGAGATATCAATGATCTCGCCGGCTATACCTTCCGGAACGTAAAGTTCCATCCTGTGCCCCATGTTGAATACCTGGTACATCTCTTCCCAGGGAGTGCCTGATTGCTCCTGTATCATGCTGAACAGTGGCGGAACGGGGAAGAGGTTGTCCTTGACCACATGCAGCTTGTCGATGAAATGGAGCACCTTGGTCTGTCCACCCCCGCTGCAATGCACCATGCCATGGATCTCATCGCGGAACGAACGCAGTATCGCCCTGATGACCGGAGCATAGGTCCTTGTGGGAGAGAGCACGAGCTTACCCACATCCACACCAGGGACTCCGGAGGGATCCGTGAGCGCCAAATTTCCCGAATAGGCCAGTTCTTCAGGCATTGAGGGGTCGTAGCTTTCGGGGTAGTTCTTTGCATAATGCTTCATCAGCAGGTCGTGCCGGGCTGAGGTAAGCCCGTTCGACCCTATCCCCCCGTTATATTCCTTCTCGTAGGTTGCCTGGCCAAACGATGCCAGGCCTACGATCACATCACCCGCGGCGATGCGGTGGTTCGATATCACCTCGCTGCGGCTGAGGCGTGCTGTCACCGTAGAGTCTACGATGATGGTCCTTACAAGGTCGCCAACGTCGGCGGTCTCACCCCCCGTCGGCCAGATGCCTATCCCCAGCTCACGCATCGAGGAAAGGAACTCCTCGGTACCCCTGATGATCTCAGCCACAACTTCTCCGGGGATCAGCTTCTTGTTGCGGCCAATGGTGGAGGAGAGAAGGATGTTGTCGGTCACGCCAACGCAGAGAAGGTCGTCGAGGTTCATCACAATCGCATCCTGTGCGATGCCTTTCCATACCGAAAGGTCGCCGGTTTCTTTCCAGTAAAGGTATGCAAGCGAGGATTTGGTGCCGGCACCGTCGGCATGCATCACGTTACAATGGTCGGCACTGCCCTGCAATATATCGGGGATGATCTTGCAAAAGGCTTTTGGGAAAATCCCTTTGTCAATGTCTCTGA
This sequence comes from uncultured Bacteroidales bacterium, assembly GCA_964536525.1. GTDB lineage: Bacteria > Bacteroidota > Bacteroidia > Bacteroidales > B18-G4 > B18-G4. The sequence goes on from CAZHYA010000145.1 coordinate 4,472, forward strand.
TTGCATTGTGGACGTCCTGCTTGGAGGCGGAGACCCCCCGTTGCTCATATCTCTTCTTCTTGTCCACCCCTATAGTCTTCCTTATACTTCAAGGTGATCGTTTTGGCTTCGTCGTCGATGCTGAAACCTCCGATACGTTCCATGACCTCTCTCCCCAGTGTGACAGCGTTCTGTTGCCGGTGGGCGACGGTAAATGTTACGTCCTTGATGGTTTTTGCACCGATGCGTAATTCATCAATATTGAAAGTGCTGTTGTTGCGGATCGAATTGTCGGCCAGGATCTGTTGTGCATCACCATAGAAGTCGTCCTTGTCGATGATCCCGTCGTTAAGCAACTGCAGCGCTTTTTCAAGCGACACCTGTGCAGTGGCCCTGTCTTCGAAGATGAACTCATCATTGAAGCCATTAAGTATCACAGGGATGATATACAGGCCTGTTTTGTCCTGGGTCGTGAATTTTATTACGTTGTCTTCGGGGTTGATGACAATATCCACTTCGCCGGGTTCCTCGCTGATGCCCGATCTCGGCACATAGTCTTTCCTGAGCACGCTGAAGTCGGTCCTTCTGTTGAGCTGGTGTGCGGCTTCCTGGCCTTCGACCGATGGCAGGGCGGCAATATATTCTTCGTTGAGCACATCGCCTTCCCTGAAGGTGTAACCTTCGCGTGTGATATCTTTGAGTATCTTGCGCGGCACCCTTTCGCCATAGCCCCTGGCCACCAGACGTTCAGCATCGATGCCCCTGAGGATGAGGTAGTCGACCACCGACTGTGCCCTTTTCTGGCTCAGGATATCATTGCGCTCGTAAGTGTCGCGGGCATCGGTGTGCGCGGCGAGTTCAATAACCAGCCTGGGGTTCTCATCGAGCGTCCGGATGAGGCCCTGCAGGGAGTCTTCATACTGGGGTTTCAGGTCCCACTTGGCCAGATCGTAAAGGATCTCCGGCAACACGATGGGTTCTTCGGGGATGGGCCGGAGCAGGAAATCCTGTGTAAAGTCCTTGCCCTTCTCATGACCGACCGTTGTGATGGTTGCCGAGCTGTTGAAATAATCGGGTTTGCTGATGACGATCTCGTAGGTAGTATTTGGAAGCACCTGCGTTTTCCCGAAGTTGTATACTCCTTCTGCAGTGGTTCGTGTCGACACCGATGTGCCGTCGGATCCCGTAAGGCTTACGTTGGCATCCATCACGAACTGCAGGGTCATCTCGTCGGTCACTACGCCTGTAAGCGTAAATTCAAGGGGAGGTACGATAAAGGAGAAGATGTCTTCCATGCCTTTGCGTCCGCGCCTGTCGCTGCTGAAGAACCCCCGTTCCTCATCGGGGTGAAACACGATGCCGAAGTCGTTGAATTCCGAATTCATCGGAGGCTTTATATTCTCGGGCTTGCTCCACATGCCCTCCTCGTCGATGGTGGTAATAAATATATCGAGCCCCCCCATGCCGGGATGGCCGTCAGAGGCAAAATATAATACCGTATCGGAACGCAGATAGGGGAACATCTCATCGCCCGGGGTGTTGACGACCGGGCCAAGGTTGAATGGCCGGCTGAATTCATCATCCTCGCTGTCGCGGAAGGCGACCCATATGTCGTTCCCGCCGAAGCCGCCCTCACGGTCGGAGGTGAAATAGATGATCAGTTCATTTTCGCTTAACGCCGGATGTCCGAAGGCATCAGAGGAGTCGTTGCTGAGCTTGACCATTTCGGGCTTGCCCCAGCTCCGTCCCGCCCTGCGGGAAGTATATATCTGGCAGCCGTTGATCTTTTTCTCT
>CAZHYA010000145.1:6254-6570 GCA_964536525.1 uncultured Bacteroidales bacterium
CGTGTAAAATAAAGGTGACTGTAGCTGCTGTTCATCACCCCTGCGCCTTCGTTGGCTTCCGTATTCACACCTTCTTCGCTGTTGTCGAGCAGGACCGGCTCGGCCCATTCCCCCTTTCGGTCGATACGGGTCGTGAAGAGGTCGCTGAAGTTCATGTCTGTCCATTCATCGGTCTTCTTCCCCGTGGCACCCTCCCTGGTGGAGGTGAAGATCAGCTCATTGAAGTTATCGCTGGCGTAGGTCGGGCAAAAGTCCGACTCTCGGCTGTTGATCTTTTTGATATATTCCACTTCGTATTTGCTGGGATATTCGAGCC
>CAZHYA010000146.1:0-281 GCA_964536525.1 uncultured Bacteroidales bacterium
TTCCCCCGCCAGCATGTGTTCGGTGCCGACCTGAGCGGGGCCATCGGCAGTGTGGGCATATGGGGTGAGATGGGCATATTCCTGCCGGAGAAGGAGGTGGTGATGACCACCGACCTCAGCCAGGTGGGGCTGCCTTCAATAGACTCGGTCATGCTTAAAAAGGAGCCCTTTGTAAAATATGTCGTCGGGACTGATTATACCTTCCGTGACGATTCATACCTTAATGTACAATTCTTCCATGGTTTTGCCACCGAAAGGGGGCAGGGCAACCTCAACGACTA
>CAZHYA010000146.1:310-6519 GCA_964536525.1 uncultured Bacteroidales bacterium
TTCGTTCTTCAACAACAAGTTCAAGATAAACCCGGTAGCCGGGGCCTTGATCGTGAGCGACTGGGACGCTGTTACTGAAAATTACGCCTTGGTATATGCCCCGTTCATCACCTACTACCCTAACATCAATACCGAAATTACCATTGGTGCCAGGTTCATCGGAGGAGAAGGCGACAATATGTTTGCCCTGGTGAGGGACAAGGATGAAGTTTTCCTGGGAGTAAAATTCAGCTTTTAGACATTCAACCATCCATCACAAACGTAAAGAGCAGCGACCCGTGGGTGCTGCTCTTTACGTTTTGGTATTTTGCCTTATGGTTTGTTAAACTCGTCTGGTTAAGACGAATACTTTATTTCGAGAGGGTTATGTTTTACTTCATCGGGCCACCCAGGACTTCCGTATCGGCTCCGATCAGTTCGTCGTCGATGGGGTTGCTGTCGTCCAAATCGCCTGATCCGGGTTCAATCAATACCAGTCTGGTATTGCCATCTTCGTCCACATTGATGGCATACAGGTTCCCATCGGGGCCATAGGCGATCTGGGCCACACCGCTCAAACCTGTAAGTATGGCTGAATAGCTACCGTTATCGTAAGTAATCAGGTAAATGTTATCGTCCGATTCATCACCAGGTGTGCCGTTGTCGTCGATACCGGCGAGGTAGATCACCAGACCGTTGGTTGCCAGGTCGGTAATCTCATAGTTGTAAGGCAGGGAACTGCTGTATTCATCGTTGATATACAGGCTCCAGCCATTATTTTCATCATACTGGATCTGTACTTCAATGATCTCCATATAGCTTCCCGAATTCGGATCAATGTCGATGTAATAATAATTGCCGTTCATGAACACGCCACCACCGGCAAGCCCCGGAAGGGGACCGATGAGCACTGACGGGTTCTCGGAGTTGAGGTTGTTCACCCAGAGATTGCCATCCAGTACAAAGAAGAGGTTGCCCGTGTTGGCATCATAAGCCACGGCATTGATCACGCCCGAGCCGGTGAGGATCTCGGTGAGGATGATATCAACTTCCTGGGTATATCCGTTGATGTGGATCAGCACCAGGGTACCGTCCTCGTTCTTCTGAATGCCGTAGATGATCGGGATATCGGTTGCCTGCTGGAAATAATCGTCAGTATAGGATCCCCAGCCTTTGTCCGAGAATGTCCTGTTGCCCTGCGCCCAGCCCGTTTCATTCCCGCCATTGGGGTTGTTTACCACACAATGTGCTGCACATACGAAACCCGATTCCCCTGGGGGAAGGTCAACCACGGGAATGGTGTAAGTATAGGTGGTCACTGCCGGGTTATGGGTTTCCTTAAACGGGAATTTCCCGATCTTATTGGTCGGCAATTGATCGTAATCGCCTGCATACAGGTGCGATTCCGACATGGTCCAGCCACCGGTGAGGTCATAAGTAGCTTTAAAAAGTGCATCGCTGGTAAATTCGTAGGTAACCGTACCGACCAGGATATGCTGACCGGCAAACAGGTCAACGGTCATTGTAGACTTGTAATTCTGGTACCCGTTCCAGATATCGGAAGGAAGTTCGTCAACGATCTCATGCTTGGAACATCAGGCAATGATCGCAAAGAGCGCAATGATGAGTAAAAATTTTTTCATACAAAAAGATTTTTCGATTTGTTTTGAATCATGATTTCCTGCTGGTCAACAGCTGTATTACGTTAATAATATTAATATGTTACGACAGAAAACATGCTAAAATACGAAGCGGCAGAGGCTGCTCCCAAAAAAATCACGCTGAAACAGACTAAGTATGTTGTTTAGTCGGCACCGTAAAATCACGTAGATGAACGTGAAGGAAATAAATTCAGAAACTCCCCTTCTTCCGGATTTGCTAATCCCCGAAGCTCAGCCTCAGGAACCCAAAGACCAGTGATACCATGGGGTTTTCCGACTTGAACCAGGTAAGCAGGTCGCGGCTGGCAAATCCCAGTTCCCATGAGGTGCTGGCATTGTTCACCGGCCGCAGGGTGAAGCCAACGGGGAGGTTGAACCCGAATCCCCCGCCATAGGTCAGCCCGGCCGAGAGCTGAAACCACCGTGCAGGGTTATAACGTGCGCCTGCGGCAAAATAGGGGTTTACATAGGCACCGGGGATCTCACTGTTGAAAGGGATCAATATTTCGGCCCCGAAGCCTAACTGTTCCATAGGCTGATGGCTGGCACCCAGACGCAGGTGCATGGGCAGGGAGATGGTTTTATCTGCAAGGCCTTCCCATTTCCCCAGGTTGGTATTGTCGGCGATGATCCCTCCTGATTCGGAGAAAATATTGTAATTGTTGATCCCGGGCGTTTCGATATCTTTGATGAACACATTCTCTCCTTCATAAACGTTCCCGTCCCATTTAATGGAACCAATATCATTCAGTGCAACGGCAATCCTGGTCTTTTTATAGATCTCGAACGACACCCCGATGTCGACCCCGACGCCCATGCCGGCAGTTTTCAAACCGCTGCCCGTGAGTTCAGAGGGAGTAGGTTCGTCATACTTCACCCCGTAAAACGGGCTGAGCGCCTGGTAGCCTTCCACCTGGGTCACCGATATGGAATTGTAATTCAGGATGCCATATCCCTGCAACAGTTTGAGGTCAATACCTGCATAAAACCTGAAATTTTCCTTATCAACCATCTTTCGGCCATACCCCAGAACGTATTCGTTGTAGAACACGTGCGTGATATCCGTCGGATTATACAGTTTGGAAGCCTGGTCGGGGTTGGTGGCATAACCGATGGTATCGCCGTTTGGTTGAACGGCAATGCTGTCGAAATAGGGTGAGTTGTAGCCCTTGAACAGGAACTCGGAGGCCTGTTCGTTCAGGGTGCTGTGCCAGTAGATCTTCTGCCGGAGGGCAAAGGCAAAGCCCCCCACCTTTTCATCCTGGTATGAAAACCCAAGCAGGGTGTTGGTGAGCTGTATGAGCAATTCGGAATTTGTAAAATTACGGATGGCCTCATCGCGCTGGACCTGGCTGTTAAAATCCTCGCCGCTGCCGAGCAGGTCGGTAAAAACAAGTTTCTTGCTGAGTGGTTCAGAATAAATAGACATCCCGAATTCGACGAAACCCAGGTTTGTGGTGTGGCTGTTCCGTTTCCAGCCAAGGTTGGCCGGGTTAACGCCAAGGCTCTGGTAATCGGTGAGGTTGACCACCGAATATCCTGATCCGGTGGAATTGAACGCCCCGCCATCGATTTGCGAAAACAGGTTATGGGCCGCAAACAGCAGGAGCAGGCTCAGTATCAGGCTTATTACTTTTCTCATGATTTTGGTTTTGGGGTTAAGAATAACATTACTTAATCAGCATAAATATACGAAAGATCGAAATATTTCAAACCCGGCACTTAATAAAGATCCACATTAAGTGTTACTCATGCCGGCTGCTGACAGCAGCCAGTGCCTGATCATAATCGGGGTTACCCGGATCCAGGGCTGCTGCTCTCTTGAGGGTAATGACAGCTTTTTCCTTCATCCCTAAATAATCATATAACAGGCCCAGGTTATAGAAAACCCTGTGCCTTTCGGGCATCAATTCGCCAGCCTTTTCAAGCATTTCGGCCGCTTCTGCATATCGTTGCATCTCAACGAGCAACAGGCCGAGCGAATAATATACTTCATGCTGCTCAGGATTTTGAGCCAGTACCTCCCTGAAAAGCATCTCAGCCCTTTGGTTTTCCTGCAGGGAATTATACAACATTGCCAGGTTGATCCTTGCGGGGAAAAATTCTCCGTCGATGCCGATGGCCCTCCTGAACCATGATTCAGCTTCATCTGTATTGCCTTCCCTGTAATATAGGTTGGCCAGGTTAAAACTTCCGCTTGCAAAATCGGAAGTATACAGCATGGCTTCTTCGTATTCTTCTCTAGCCTCCCGGTAGGCTTTCGCCCATGAGGAATCACGCGCATCAGCCGGTAACATGCTGAGCCCGTATGCGGCTTCTATCCTCACGGCCCTTACCGGATCGGAAAGAACGGGGACCAGCGAAGCCCTGTATTCGTCAACATCCGGCGTATGAAAGCTCCTTACTGCATAATGGCGCATGATGGCATCCTCGTTTGACAGGTGAAGCTTCAGTGCATCTACGGCACGTTCATCATCATAACCGGAAAGCAGTGAGAGCGCTGTGGCCCTTATCATCACGGGGTACTGGTCGACGGATGAGCCGGCGATGGATATGAGTCCGGCCAGGGCAGAAGTATCTGCATTCTCCCCGCCCGCAATGAGGGTTCCGTAGTGTGCATCCCTGCTCCTGCCGTACCATTCGGTGATATATTGCTCCGACCAGCGGGCAGATTCATCTACATGACAGCTGTTGCAGGCATTGGGCACGCCAAGGCTGATGCTCAGATCGGGTCTCGGTATCCTGAAACTGTGGTCGCGGCGGTAGTCCACTCCCATATAGTACCTGCCATCCATATGACAATTGATACATAGCGACCCCTCGCCTTCGAGGTAGATCATCTGCCTGTGATTCCCTTCCTGAAGTTCAGGCCGGTCAGCCATTTTATGGAAATGATGGTTGTAGCTATCATACACTTCCTTCCGGTGGCACTGTAAACAAAGGTCATTGCCCGTTTTAACGAGCTCAAGGCTGTGAGCGTCATGGCAGTCGTTACACTTGACATCATTCATAAACATCCTGCTCTGAAGAAATGACCCATAAACATAATCTTCCTCCAGGATTTGCCCGTCGGGGAAATAAAACGGGCTCCCTGTCAACTGTGGGATATAATGATCCAGCAGGTCCCTGCCGAAGTGGTCGTAATCGCCAAGCGCAGCCCTTCTCAGGTGGCACCTTGCACAGTGGTCGGCGTACTGGCGGGTCCCCATCAGGCGGGTATCGACAACAAGCCCCGTGTTTACATTGTCAGGCCTGGACATCTCGGGGATCGCTGCCCATTCGAGGTGTGCCGAAGATGGCCCGTGGCATGATTCGCAGTTCACATCAATATCGGACCATGATGTCCGGTAAACATCATTAACATGGTCATAGTTTTTCCGGAGGTTGGTGGAATGGCAATCCGCACACATACTGTTCCAGTTCTGTGCCTGGTTTGTCCAGTACAGCCAGTTTTCGGGAGTGACATTCTCGCCGGCATACACCGCCTCAGTCATGTCATACCATCGTTCGTCCCTCGAATCCCAGGTCAGGTGAAGCACCTGCAGCCTGCCGCCATCCATCGGCACAAGGTATTGCTGCAGGGGCCACCATCCGAAAGTATATTTGATCTCGTGCTCGCTAAAAATGCCACTCACACCATGAGTATAAACAAAGTAACGCCCGTCCTTCATGTAGAATTTACTGGTATCGCCCCGGCCCGAAACAAAAATGGCATCATTGAAATCCCCCAGTACGCTACCTTCCCATGCACTGTCCATGGCCAGGTCATGATCTGATCCCAACCACCGGTCATATTCAGGTTTATGGCATTCGATACAACTTTCCCCCCCGACAAAATAAGGCCGTGCAGCAACGACCGGCAACCCATCATGCTGAGCCATGTACTTGATCCATTGTGCCGGAAACACCATGATGATGGTGAACAGGGAGATCAGGCCGATGGTTTCCCAGGTCTTGTTCGACATATTAAAATTGAATCATATGATTATTCATTCTCATTCCTGTCAGTTTAAGCATAAGCCAGTTGGGAAACTTTGAAACTGTCACGCTTCAATGGCCGTCCGATATCCACTTTCACCATATCCTGCCCGATATACACGGGGTAATGATCCAGGGCCCGCGTAGCGGGAGGGTTGATCGCCTCACCGGTCATATCGAACCTGGAAGCATGACAGGGGCATACTAATGCTTCCTGGCTTTCGTCCCACATGACCGAACATCCAAGGTGCGTACATTTTATGGATAATGCCAGGAAGCCTCCGTCCGGCATCCTGACAAGATAAAACTGCCCGCTCCTGAATGGTGTTACCGAGCCATTTGCAAAAACACTGACCTTTCCTGCAATTTTCATCCTTGTCGAACCCGGGTCGGCAACTATCTGCCGTGGCCTTAAGAAAGCGGAGGACACCCAAATGAATTCAAATCCTGCTATGACACCCATACCACCCCATAGGCCCCGGAAGAACCTGCGCCTTGATAATTATTCCCCAGTATGCTTTCCTTCCGGTTGCTCCTGTCAGATCACGTCTCTGTTTTTTTCACCACTTTTTTTCAAATCCTTTCCCATGA
>CAZHYA010000147.1:0-4604 GCA_964536525.1 uncultured Bacteroidales bacterium
TTTGGATGGCAAAAGGTTGCGGATTCCCTGAGATTATGGATACCGGATACCAGATGCCGGATACCAGATGCCGGATACCAGATGCCGGATACCGGATACCAGATGCCGGATACCTGGAGCCTGACGCCTGGTGCCTGATGCCTGATGCCTGACGCCTGACGCCTGTCAACCTTGCTGTACGAGTTTGTCGCGGCGGTACGACCAGCGCATGAGGGCCATGGCAACCAACAGGACGGCCAAAGTCAGGATAAAGGTAGCCGAGAACCCGATCAATTCATAGAAATACACACCGAACACCGGTGCGAAGAGGGAACGGACGCCGGTGAGCGACAGGTGGACCGACTGGTAATCATCGGCCTCCTCAGGTTTGCAGAAATATGCCGATCCGATGAACCAAAGCAGTGCCATCATGGCTGCAAATACACCATAGAACAGGAAGGAAATGACCAGCATGAAATAGACCTGTATGCCGAGGATCTCCACATGGCCCGGGAAATACTCCGTCATGAGGAGAAAAAAGATGTACATGAACAGGGCGGCGAAGGTAAGGGCTGCAAAGCGCCTCGGGTCGATATGGCTCAGCAACTTTCCAAAGAAGGGCAACAGCAGTATGGCCAAAATGTTATAGGCATTCTTGTAGAAGGCAACGCTTGAATAATTCAGTCCGAGGGCATCCTGGAAGAAGATATTGATGATGGTGACGGAGATCATGAACGAGAAACCGTAGACCATAAAACCGATCTCGAAATGCAGGTAAGGCTTGTTCGTACGCAGGATTTTCACCATGTTGCCCCATGAATCCTTAATGGAGGCCATCAGTCCCATAGCCACCGGATGCTGCACCACTTTTGAATAATCGATCATCGACAGGATGAACAGGGATACGACGCCCAGGATCCCCACCACCGGGAAAACATACCTGAATGCATAATTGTCAGCATCGAGCAACAGACCGTAAGAAAAGGTTGCCAGCAGGATGATGATCTTGTTCAGCGAGGTGGCATAACTGTATAGCTTTCCGAAATGCTCGTGCCGGTAGTTTGTCTTCAGGAGCACATTGATGGCCGGGTAGATGATGATGTTGCCGAAAAAGTATAACAGGAATACAGACAGGAAAAGGTAATGCCATCCCGGCTGCACGCTGAGGGCAACCTCGTCGGCAGGGATGATCAGCAGCAGGATCAGGGGCAATCGTGTCAGAATGCCGGTGATCCGGAGCATCCTGCGTTTGTTTCCTATTCTTTTCCTCAATTGATTGAAAATAAAGAGGAAGATGAATACCATCATGCTGAACTGAAAAAGGAAGGCAAGCTGGTAGTTCGAACCCTTCATGCTGTAGATGAACACATATTCATTCAAGGCGAGCACACCCAGGATGATGCCCTCGATGGCAGAATAGACCATATGCAGCCTGAAGGCTTTTTTTTCGGTCAGGTTCAGCTTTCGGAGAATTCCGGCTTGCATGGCAGAAGGATCAGGGAGGCAAAGTTAGCAGATATAAGAGACATATTTTATGAAATATTCAGCATGCAATATTCCAATATGATGTCACCATAGTGAACAAGCAGGGCATACAGGTGTTTATGAGTTAAAACCATAAAAATGAAAAAACAACTTATCATGACAATATTCCTGCTGAGCGGCGTTATGGGCTTGAATGCCCAGGACAAGAACTTCCATAGCTTTACGGTGAACACCATCGACGGTGATGAGATCAGCCTCGAGGCATTCAAAGGCAAAAAAGTATTGGTGGTCAACGTGGCCTCGAAATGCGGATTTACGCCGCAATATGAAGACCTTCAGAAGCTCTATGATGAATACGGCGGAGATGATTTCACCATCATCGGCTTTCCGGCCAACAATTTCCTGAAACAGGAACCCGGCACCAACGAAGAGATCAAAGAATTCTGCACCATCAATTATGGCGTAACCTTCCCCATGATGGCCAAAATATCGGTGAAGGGCAAGGATATCCATCCGTTGTACCAATGGCTGACCACTAAGGATGAGAACGGGGTGATGGATGCCGGGGTCTCATGGAATTTCCAGAAGTTCATGATCGACGAAGACGGCAACCTTGTTGACATGGTCCCGCCCAAGGGAAAACCCTACGACGAGAAAATCATATCCTGGCTGAAAAAATAGGTGCGCGGGAGCCTGGTCATGCCAGTCAATTTAGACCCGTTCTATCTTGTCTCTTTCGCGAATATCCTTACATTTATCAGCACAAACAGCGATAAATGGACGTACAGGCGTTTTTCAGGATCAGTTATGGTTTGTATATTGTTTCCTCCAGGGATGGTGATCGATATAACGGCCATATTTCCAACACGGTATTCCAGGTTTCGGCCGACCCGCCCCTTTTTGCCATCGCCACGCATAAGGACAACCTGACTACGGAATATATCCGGAAGAGCAAGGTCTTTTCCGTTTCTGTCGTTCAGCAGGATGTCGACCTTCAGTTCCTGGGCCCATGGGGTTTCAGGTCGGGCAGGGAAACCGACAAATTCAAAAACACCGATTATAAGATCGGGGCCTCCGGAGCACCCATTGTACTCGACAAGGCCATCGCCTATATCGATTGCCTGGTGAAAGAAGAAATTGACACAGGTTCGCATATCCTGTTCATCGCTGAGGCCATTGACGCCGCCGTGCTCGACAAAAGCGCACCTCCCCTCACCTATACCTGGTACCGCAATGTGATCAAGGGTATCTCTCCCGAACACGCACCAACCTATACCGGGCACGAAGAAATCGGAGGACAGGAACCCGTTGCAGTGCCGGAACACAAAAAATATAAATGCCTGGTCTGCGGATTCATCTATGATCCTGCCGAAGGGGATCCTACAAAGAACATCCCTCCGGGCACTGCCTTCGAAGACCTTCCCGATAATTGGCTTTGCCCGATCTGCGGGGTTGGAAAGGAAGAGTTCATCCCCGCCTGACGAACGGCTAACCCAAATTCTTATCTTCGCCGAAAAACCCCGCGGCGTGAACAGGTCGATCCTCAGGCTGGCCATACCGAACATCATCAGCAACATCACCGTGCCGCTGGTCGGCATGGCCGATCTTGCCATCCTCGGACACCTGAAGGATTCACCCGAAGAATACATCGGTGCCATAGCCCTTGGCGGGATGATCTTCAACTTCATTTATGCCATTTTCAGTTTCCTGAGGATGGGAACCACAGGGTTTACCGCACAGGCATACGGAGCGGGAAAGAAGGTGGAGACAGGCCTTATTTTCGGCAGGGCCATGCTGGTGGCCCTGGCGGGCGGACTGCTGCTGATCATCCTGCAGGTTCCCATCGACTGGTTTACCTTCAGGATCATTGAAAGTAGCCCGGAGCTGGAGGCCCTGGCATCGGAGTATTTTAACATCCGTATCTGGGCCGCGCCGGCAACCCTGGGCCTGTATGCCCTCATGGGGTGGTTCCTGGGCATGCAGAACGCCAGGATCCCCATGGTGCTGGCCATCCTGATCAACGTGATCAACGTCGGTGCCAACTACTTTTTCGTTTACGGCCTCGGCCTCAGGTCGGATGGCGTGGCCTGGGGAACCCTCATTGCCCAGTACACCGGATTTATCGTTGCCATCGTCCTCTTTCTTCGCTACTACCGGCATTCGCTTGCAGAATGGAGTTTTACAGCCATGATGAAGCTCAGCGCCCTGAAGCGCTTTTTTATGGTGAACCGCGATATCATGATCCGTACCGTGTTGCTCATCCTCGCTTTTTCATTATTTACGGCCACCTCGGCAGGGATCAGCGGCGACATCCTGGCCGTGAACACCCTGTTGCTGCAATTCCTTTTCCTCTTTTCATATTTTATCGACGGCTTCGCCTATGCGGCTGAATCACTGGCAGGAAGATTCTTCGGAGCCGGCGACCCCGCCGCCCTGAAGAAGTTTACCAGGTATATCTTCGGCTGGGGGCTGCTGATCTGCATTCCTTTCAGCCTGGCCTATCTTGCGGCAGGGCACCATATATTATATATCCTCACCGACAGCCGGGAAGTGATCGCGCAGGCCCTCCCCTATCTTCCATGGCTTGCCCTGGTACCCATTGTTTCCTTTGCAGCCTTTATCTGGGACGGCATCTTTACCGGATGCACGGCCACCGCTGCCATGCGCAATACCATGATCATCGCATCACTGGCGGTGTACCTGCCGTTAAACTATACCCTGACCATCCCCTGGGGCAACAACGGCCTCTGGCTGGCCATGATCGCATTCATGGCCACCCGAAGCCTGATCATGACCCTCTATGCCCCAAGGGCGATCTATGCAAAAGCGAAGTGACCGGATCCACCCGGCTTGTCGAAGGGCAATAAATTTTTATCCATTCTAAATAACATTATAAATCACTGTTTATCTGAATGATATGTATCTTATAGTATCTTGCAATAAAAACTATTTAAAATAAATTACTACTTTGTATTGCATAGTACTAAAAAGTGTATTATCTTTGTCGCATGAACATAGAAAAAACAACAGCACAAATGCGAAAGGGGGTACTGGAACTGTGCATCCTTTCCATCATCGCGGAGAAGGATGCCTACGCCTCCGATATCCTGGATAAATTAAAGGATGCCAGGCTGATCGTA
>CAZHYA010000147.1:4614-5038 GCA_964536525.1 uncultured Bacteroidales bacterium
ACACACAAGTACAAATGAGAAAAGGCATATTGGAATACTGCATCCTACATATTATTTCGCGTGGTGAGGTTTACGCCTCCGACATGCTGGACGAACTGACGGCCGCCAAAATGATCGTAGTGGAAGGAACCCTGTATCCCCTGCTCACCAGGCTGAAGAATGAGGGCCTCCTGAATTACCGTTGGGAGGAATCGAAGTCGGGGCCTCCTAGGAAGTACTATATCCTGACGGAGATCGGCAGCAGGGTACTGGAGGACCTTAAAACGAGCTGGCACGACCTGGTGAAGGCCGTGAACCTGATCACAGGAAATAAATCTAGTTAAAACCACAGGAAACAAACATAAAATGAAAAAAACACTCACGATCAACATCAGCGGGATCATCTTCCACATCGACGAGGATGCCTATGATAAACTGAACAGCT
>CAZHYA010000147.1:5103-5388 GCA_964536525.1 uncultured Bacteroidales bacterium
CATTTTCATAATACCCGGGGCAGAGACGAGATCATCGCCGACATAGAGGGCCGCATTGCCGAACTTCTGCAGCAAAAGTTAACGGATGCGAAGCAGGTCATCACCATTGATGATGTTACGGAGATCATCGCACTCATGGGTGAGCCATACGAGTTTGATGCAGAGGATGAAGAGGAGGCCCGGACAAGCGCCGCTGAAGACGGCCGGGGGACGAAAAGGCTTTTCAGGGATCCTGATCATAAGGTAGTAGGGGGTGTAGGCTCCGGACTGGCGGCCTATTTCAAC
>CAZHYA010000147.1:5409-6491 GCA_964536525.1 uncultured Bacteroidales bacterium
GTTCTTTTCACCCTTATCTGGCTCTCGGGCGCCCTGGTCTATGTGGTGCTGTGGATCGCCCTCCCGGAGGCCCGCACTACGGCAGAGAAGCTTCAGATGAAGGGCGAGAAGGTGAATATTTCAAACATAGAGAAATCAATTAAAGAGGAGGTTTCGCACCTCAAGGACAAGATCAACGAACTGACGAACCAGGCAAAAAAAAAAGTTGAAACAACCAGCAGCCGCGGCGAGAATGTCTTTGAGCAGATCGCAGGGGTGTTTGTAAGCATCATCGGCATCATCCTTCGGGTCCTTGTGATCATTATCGGGATCATTTTGCTGCTCACCGGTATCGGCCTTTCCGTAGCCCTGCTGTTTGCACTGTTCGGCTGGGGCGGGCCCATGATCCTCGATAACAGCGAAGCCATCCTGATCCCCATGACCGGCTTCTTCACCCTGCTGCCGGTATCCGCAGGAGGCCTGGCGATACTGAAGGGCGGGCTTGTGCTCTTTTTCGGCATCCCACTGCTGATGCTCATGTACAATGCGTTCAGGATGATCTTCAACTTCGAGCGTGTCCGTTATGTCGGTATCACTGCCTTCAACCTCTGGATCATCGGCCTCATCATTACGCTTTACTTCTCTTACAGGGTGGTGAGGGAATACCGCCACCAGAACACCTACACCAAAACGCTTGAGATCGTTCAACCGGCAAGTGATACGCTGTACATGGCACTGAATGAGGAATACCTCGATGAACTGCTGTATGGATCGTATGACTATATCCATACCGACAATTTGCATCTTGTGGTAACGGAAGAAGGTGAATTCTTTGAGCAGGTAGAAATCAGGTTCGATAAGAGCAGCGGCAATGATTATGCGCTGACGCAGTTCACCCATGCACGCGGAAGGTCACCGATGCTGGCGCGTGAACAGGCTGAACAGACGGCATACCAGTTCAGACAGGAAGGGAACCTCCTTGTTTTCGATCCTTATTTCGAGATGGCGGAACGGGGTAAATGGAGGGCCCGGCATGTGCGGCTCAGGCTCGATATCCCTGTCGGGAAATATATCAGCATCGACCGGAACATGGAAGACATCAT
>CAZHYA010000148.1:0-3835 GCA_964536525.1 uncultured Bacteroidales bacterium
GGTCTGGGTGCGGCCCTGGTTGTCGGTGTAGATCTCGGTGGTCGCCGTATCATTAAAAAACATGCCGGTCTGCACCTTCACGAAATGGATCCTGTCAAGGTCGACATAACTGCCATTGCTGTCGACCGCCCAGGAGATGTCGAAGGCATCGCCTCCGGAATTTTCCTTCTCATAGGTATAGGGGTTGTCGGGCAGGTCCCAGGGCGCCGTGCCGCGAAGGCGGTTGTCGGCATAGCCGAAGGCACGCGGGGTTGACCTGATGAAGGCAGGCGATGTTGTATCGATGGCCCCCCGGATGACATGCCCCAGAAGGGTATACTGCTCCGGGTCCACCGCCGGGAATGAATCGGCCGACGGGTAGTAGGGCTGTTCGTGCTGGGCATTGGCGAAGATGAAACCATCGTTCCCCAGGTTATCGGTCCATGGAACGTCATCGGCCCCGCCGGGATTGAAATACGTCACTACATAGTTGTCGCGGCTTTCCGGGAAGCGGTAGTCGCTCCCCGCCAGCAGGTACCAGGTATCGTCGGCCAGCCCGTTCCCGTTCTGGTCGTGCATGACATATACCATGCCCGGCTCCGAGATGCCGGGCACCGGGTTGCCGAAGATGGTGAAATCCACCCCGTAGGGATTGCCGGGATGGTTCTCCACGGGCCCGCCGAAGGCGAACACCACGCAGCCTCCGAAGGCGCCCAGGCTGAGGGCGCCCTCCGTGCCGCCGATGATCGTGCCGGCCGAAGAAGGAAGCCCCCAGGGGGCGGCATTGATGTGCTGGCCCGGGGCAGGCCTGTATTCCCGCACCTCCGCAATATACTGTGCCCTGCCCAAAGATGAGCAAAACATGAAAATAGTAATGATGATGGCCAATCCTTTCATGATCATCCGGTTTTCGATCTACCTGATCAACAGCCTACGGCTGCCCATCCGGGTGCCCTCCTGCAGCATGAGCAGGTAAGAGCCCGGGGCCAGGGCGGAGAGATCAAGCATTGCCCCCGTAACAAAATGTTCGTCAAGATAAACAATATTGCCGTACATGTCGGCCACCCTGATGGCGGCCATCCCTCCGCGGCCCGTTTCCACCCTGAACAGCCCGCCGGAAGGGTTCGGGTATATCTGTACTGCAATCTCATCCCACCTGTCATCGATACCCGTATCGTCGGGCACCACCGTAAGGTTGACGACACAGAAAAATGACGGGGTGTTCATCCCGAACATGCCCACGTCGGTGCTTTCGAGCGAGAACATCAGGCTGTCGACCTCCCCGAGGCCTTCGAGGCCGACCCACTCCCAGCTGCGCAGGATGTAATCGAGGCCGTTGTCGGCAAAGCGGTAATCCGCCAGGTAGTGTTCCACCGTATCGGTACTCACCCCCCCCGACATGCCCCAGACCATGAGCCTGAAATAGTCGGGATCATCGCCCGTTGCTCCTCCGAACTTCTTGGAATAATCGTCGCCATGCTGCATCGAGAGGGCCGGGTAGGTGGCATTGGTCACATAGAACCCCCGCACCAGGTGCGGGATGCTGTCGGTGAACTTTAAGGCAATGTTTTCGAGCTGGCCGGTGGCGTAGTCGGTCTTCAGGTAGGCCAGCGCAAAGTTGGATCCGCCGGAGCCTTCGGGATCGTAACCCCCTGCCGTGATGGCGCTGTACTGGTTCCCCCACCCGGCCGTGGTATCGTCGGCCATGTTGGAATATGCCCAGCGGTTCCAGGCCATCCATTCGGGGTCGTAGTCGTTGGGGAAAAGCCCGAGCCCGGAGACGAAATGCCCGCTCAGGTCGGAACCGTTCCAGTAGCTGCCCGGTTCAAGGACAAGGTTCTCGAAGTCGGAAACCACATCGTCGGTGTTCAGGGCCACCTGGGCGTTCAAAAGCCCGGAGCCCAGCATGAATGCCGCACAAAAAAAGTAAAATTTTTTCATACTTTTTTGGTTAAAAGGTTGATAAAACGTTTCGATTTTGCAGCAGACGACGCCTTTTCCGGGCAGGAGATATCGTTTGACAAGCACCCTGTTTGCCGCAGGTTGCAAAATCCACTTCCAGAGGCAGGTTTTCTGACTTACTCCCCTTTCCAACGCCTTCCCGCCCCTGTGCAGGGGCAGTGGCTTCATGTTGGAAAGCATCAGAGATCACAGCAGCGGAAACTGTTGCCGGTTCTCACGGCATTCCCTATTATCCCCAAAGGCGGGGCACCCATGAAAACACAAAGATACGATGTTCGGAGCATCCGGGGGTAAGCCTTTTCATTATCTTATCAACTTTTTTTCAAATATTATGTAACTTGCACGCTACGATAACTTAAACCTGAAAGAGATCATGAACGCCAGCTTCACGTATATCGACTATATCATTTTCGGGCTCTACGCGCTCATCATCCTGAGCGTTGGCCTCTGGGTTTCAAGAACGAAGAAAGGAGTAAAAAAGACGGCCCAGGATTATTTCCTGGCCAGCAAGTCGCTGCCCTGGTGGGCCATCGGCGCTTCGCTCATCGCGGCGAATATCTCTGCGGAGCAGATGATCGGGATGTCAGGGTCGGGCATGGCCATCGGGCTGGCCATCGCCACCTACGAGTGGATGGCCGCGCTCACGCTGATCATCGTGGGCAAGTATTTCCTGCCCATCTTCATCGAGAAGGGCCTGTACACCATCCCCGAATTCATCGAGAAGCGTTTCAGCAAGAACCTCAAGACCATCCTTGCCGTTTTCTGGATCGCCCTCTTCATCTTCGTGAACCTCACCTCCGTCCTTTTCCTGGGTGGCAAGGCCATCGACACCATCCTGGGCCAGGGCGACGGCAGCATGATCTTCCCGGCCATCATCGCGCTGGCATTGTTCGCCGCGGCCTATTCGATTTACGGAGGCCTGGCGGCCGTGGCCTGGACTGACGTGATCCAGGTGGCCCTGCTGGTCATCGGCGGGTTCATCACCACCATCATCGCGCTGGAGCATGTTACCCCCGACGGCGGCATCATCACCGGGCTGAACCATGTATATGAGACGGCGGGCGACAAGTTCCACATGATCCTTAAGAAGAGTAACCCCGAGTTCATGAACCTGCCCGGCATCGGGGTGCTCATCGGCGGCATGTGGATCGCCAACCTGTATTACTGGGGCTTCAACCAGTACATCATCCAGCGCACGCTGGCGGCCAAGAGCCTCAGGGAGTCGCAGCGCGGCATCGTCTTCGCCGCCTTCCTGAAACTCCTCATCCCCCTGTTCGTGGTCATCCCGGGCATCATCGCCTACGTGATGTTCACCGAGCCTTCGGGCACCGCAGCCATCGAGGGGGTGCAGGAAGCCTTCATCAAGGCCGACGGCAGCATGAACTACGACAAGGCCTATCCCTGGCTCATCAGCACCTTCATCCCCACGGGCCTCAAAGGGCTGGTGGTGGCCGCGCTGGCCGCTGCCATCGTCTCCTCGCTGGCCAGCATGGTGAATTCCACCTCCACCATCTTCACCATGGATATCTACAAGCCCTACCTGGCGAAAAAGGGCGGCCCCGACAGGGAGGTGGCCGTAGGACGCCTCGCTGCCGGCATCGCCCTGGTCATCGCCGTCTTCATGGCCCCGGCCCTCGGCAACCTCGAACAGGCTTTCCAGTACATACAGGAATATACCGGTGTGGTGAGCCCGGGCATCCTGGCGGTGTTCATGATGGGGCTGTTCTATAAAAAGGCCACCAACAAGGGGGCCATCGTCGGCGTGATCGCCTCCATCCCCGTGGCCCTGGCGCTGAAGGTGCCGGCGCTGGAACTGCCGTGGATGGACCAGATGCTTTACACCTTCCTCATCACCATGGTGGTGATCGTGTTCGTGAGCCTGTCGACCAACAAA
>CAZHYA010000148.1:3845-5927 GCA_964536525.1 uncultured Bacteroidales bacterium
GCCGACGACCCGAAAGGCATCGTGGTGACCAATACCACCTTCAAAACGGGAAAGGCCTTCAACATCGCCGCCTATGCCATCTGCATCATCCTGGTAGTGCTGTATACGGTGTTCTGGTAAGACGCGCGAAAGCAGGGATCGTTAAACATTTAACCGCTCAAGGCGTTTAATGGCTATGAAAATACTCTTAACAGGTGTTACCGGCTATATTGGCAGGCGGCTGCTTCCGGTGCTGCTGAACGACGGACATGAGGTGGTATGTGCCGTGCGCGACCGAAAACGCTTCGACGCTTCACCATATGAGGGAAAGCCTCTTTCGGTTGTCGAGGTAAACTTCCTGGAACCGGCCAGCCTTTTGGGAATACCCGTTGATATTGATGCAGCATATTACCTGATCCATTCCATGTCGGCCTCCGTAGATGCCTTTGACCAGATGGAAAAGCAATGCGCCATCAATTTTCGCACCCGGATCAATGAAACGAGGGCCAGACAGGTGATCTATCTCAGCGGCATCGTAAATGAAGAGAAGCTTTCCGACCACCTCAGGTCACGAAAGGGTGTGGAAGATATCCTTTCCTCCGGCGATTTTAACCTCACCACCCTCAGGGCGGGCATCATTGTAGGTTCCGGCAGCGCCTCCTTCGAGATCCTCCGCGACCTGGTGGAAAAGCTACCCGTGATGGTGGCACCGAAATGGGTAAATACCCGATCGCAGCCCATCGCCATCAGCAATGTCCTGCAATTTCTCAGAGGAGTGCTGGGAATGGAGGAGGCTTATGGAAACACTTATGACATCGGCGGACCGGAGATACTCACCTACAAGCAGATGCTGCTGCGATTTGCTGAAATACGCAAGCTCAGGCGCCACATTCTCAATGTGCCTGTGATGACGCCAAGGCTTTCGTCGTACTGGCTGTTTTTCGTTACCTCGACCTCATACAAGCTGGCCATCAACCTCGTCGACAGTATGAAAGTGGAGATCATCTGCCGCAGCAACGACCTGCACGAAAAGCTTAACATCACATTACTCACCTATGAAGAAGCGGTCAGGCAAGCGTTTACCGTGATCGGACAGCAGGAAGTGGTTTCCAGCTGGACAGATGCCCTGACCCGGCACACATTGGAAGGCGGCGTGAATCAGTTTTTGGCCGTGCCTGCCTATGGATGCCTGAAAGATGAGCGCCAATATGCTGTGACGGACGAGAAAGTGACCCTCGACAGGATATGGTCGATCGGTGGGGAGACCGGATGGTATTATGCCAACTGGCTCTGGGGCATCAGGGGGTTCATCGACAAGCTGTCCGGAGGCGTGGGACTGCGGCGCGGCCGAAAGAACAGCAACACGCTATCGGCCGGAGAGAGCCTCGACTTCTGGCGTGTGATCTATGCCTCGAGGAGTGATAAGCGCCTGCTCCTGTATGCGGAGATGAAACTCCCCGGCGAGGCATGGCTCGAATTCAACATCAGAAACAATACCCTGCATCAGGTTGCAACATTTCGCCCCAAAGGTTTATGGGGAAGGATATACTGGTATATGTTACTCCCCTTTCACCATATCATCTTCAAAGGAATGGTTAAACGTATAGCAGCATAACATCATGGCAGTTTTCCAATTACGCAAAGCACAGTTCATCCCGGCAGGGATCGATGAGGTGTGGGATTTTATCTCCGCACCTGCAAACCTCAAAAAGATCACTCCCCCGCACATGGGCTTCGACATCACCTCCGGTGAGTTGCCGGAAAAGATGTACCCGGGGATGATCATCACCTACAGGGTGAAACCCCTGGCGGGCATCAGCATGAAGTGGGTGACCGAGATCACGCACGTTTCGGAAAGATCCTATTTTGTCGATGAGCAGCGCGTGGGCCCCTACGCCATGTGGCACCACGAACACCACCTCGAAGCGGTTGAAGGCGGGGTGATGATGAGGGATGTCATCACTTACAGGCCTCCGCTGGGTTTCCTTGGCGCCCTGGCGAACCGCCTGTTCATCAGAAAGCAGCTCGACGGCATCTTCGAATACCGCAGCAAGGCTTTGGAAAATATATATCCCCCGCTGGCGCGAATCTCCTGATTCGGGC
>CAZHYA010000148.1:5937-6475 GCA_964536525.1 uncultured Bacteroidales bacterium
TCCCCTGGTGGCGCGCGTTTGCCTAAAAGGGAAAAAGGGCGTGTGATACCCGATACCCGTTATCTGTCGTCATGCCAGCAGATATCCAGCTTTTCATGACATGCGACCCCGCAGGGGTCGAAAACAGTTATTTTCATCCCCGCTGCCAATAAGCTGTGATCCCTGCGGGATCAGGCCTGCAAGCCGGCCCTGTGCAGACAGACCACGATGCCGCAGGCATCGCATATCATTAGCTTCTGCGTTCCAACGTTCACAGACGACCCCGGAGGGGTCGAATGTTTTTATATCCGGCATCCTGAAAACAATGCATCACCCCCTGCCAGCATGATTCCAGATCTTCATTACATGCGACCCCGCAGGGGTCGTAAACCGTTATTTTCATCCCTGCTGCCAATAAGCTGTGATCCCTCCGGGATCAGGTCTGCAAGCCGGCTTTCCCCCGCTGGCGCGCATTTGTCTTAAAGGGAAAAAGGGCGCGTGATACCATACGCCGGGGTTTTCCTCAGTCGCTGCGCTCCTTCGGAATGACAGGGGGCTT
>CAZHYA010000149.1:0-5124 GCA_964536525.1 uncultured Bacteroidales bacterium
AGACAAGCATATGTTGAACCACTAAAATAACGTTCTTCTGAATAGTTCTGAAAATACTATTCAGGTTTCCCTCCTTAATTCACTATTTTTATGTCGCAAGAAAGCATTTACATTATGGCCTTAAAACGAAAAAAGAAAATATGGATGATCGCAGGGGGATCACTGCTTGCCATCCTCATCGTATTGCTCGTCATTGCCAATAGCGTACTGAGCAATATGGCAGGCAACTTCCTGCGCGAAAACATCAGCAGCATCGATACGACTGCCTATCATGTCGGTTTCGATAAAGTAAAAGTGAATCTCTTCTCGCGTTCCGTGAAGGTTTACGGCATCCGCATCGAACCCACCCAAAGGTCGCTCGAGAATGTCAGGCTCAGCCGCCTGGCTGCCCCTGTAGCCCGGGCGAGTATCGGCCTGGTGCATGTAGGCCCGGTCAGGATCTTATCGTTGTTAAGGGGCAGACCTCCCCATATCGGGGAGATCAGGATCGTCGATCCCGACATCACCGTTTATGGACCGACAGGGCCATTTTCGGGAGAAAGGGAAATCCCTGAAGGCCAGACCCGATCATTTTACGGCTCTACAGGCGGCAATGCGCCGGGAGAAGCACGGCTCGGGGCCCTGAAGGTCGAGAATGCCCGTATGCGCTTTATCGATCACCGTAAGGACAGGACGGTCGTGGAAACCTCAGGCCTTTATGTGATGGCCTATGACCTTTACATACATCACTCTGCCGATGATTCCTCAACCTTTCTTCTCGACCTTGAAGACGGTGAAATAAACCTTCAGTCGCATATGATGCTCCTGCCCGGGAACCTTTATACCCTTTCCACAGGCCCATTGAAGGCCAGTTACGGTGAAGGCAGCCTGCATGTGGACTCTGTCCGCCTGATACCAGAATACAGCAAGGAAAAGTTCGGAGATGTTGTTGGCAAGCAGACCGACCGTTTCGACCTGTTCCTGGAAAACCTGGCACTGGCCGGCATTGCTTTCGACAGCCTGGCGGAAAAGAGGGTCCTTATCGACAGGGTAAGCATCAACGGACCACAGGCTGATATTTACCGCGATAAGCGGATCCCTCCCGACCTGAAACACTTTCCGAAGCTTTTCCAGACCGCCGTTGCCGCACTGCCTTTTACACTCGACATCGGGCAGGTCGAGATCGCCAACGGCAACATTAAATACGAGGAGATCGTGGAGGGAGCCGCCGTACCGGGTTATATCCTTTTCGACAAGTCGGCCGTTACCATCAGCGGCATCAGCAACCGCAGGGTTGGCGGGAAAAAGTACGGGACCATCCTGTTTGACGGTTCTGCCATGCTGATGGGTAAGACAGCAATAAAGCTGAACCTCAGCCTGCCGGTTGGCAACGCCCAGGAGTACTTCACCTTTCATGGATCGGTGGATCCTTTCACCGTGGGGATGCTTAATCCCATGATCGAGCCGCTGGCATTTATCCTCGCTACTGAAGGCCACATCAAGGGAGTGGAATTTTATGGCCTCGCAAGACATGATACCGCCGTTGGTCGCATGGACTTCAGGTACGATGGATTGAAGATAGAGGTGCTCAAAAAGAAGAAGGAAGCCGACGGGATCATCGTGGAGAATAAATTCCTGTCGTTCCTTGCCGGCGCCCTCCTTCATTCCGACAATCCCGGGTCGACCGGACCTGAGCGGATCGGCATGATGTACGCCGAGCGCGACCTCAACAAGGGATTTTTCAATTTCATGTGGAAGACCATCGAGAGCGGTCTTTTCAATACCATGAGGCCCGGGAAGAGACACCAGGCCAATGATATGGGATGGAAAGAATTCAAAGGAGGATGGGAAGAAGTACTACAGGCCGACCGCAGGGAGGCAACCCGCGGAAAATCATCTCCCGGCAGGCAAAAGTAAACCCATCGCCATCAGCTGCCGGCCGCAACCAGCTTTTCTGCCAGCAATACCTTGACGATCTTTTTTGCCATCCTGTCCCAGGATTTCACAGGCTTGAGGGGGTCGACCGTACGGGTCTGGCCTCCCCACACGGCCATATCGCCCTTATTCTGGTAGAGGTAAACATCGATACGGAAACTCAGGCCGGGCTTTCGGTAGTAGTTGGGATCAACGATGATGGGCAGGTCGTGGTAGTAATAATAAGAATAATACTCGTAGTAGTTATAGGCATACGGAGGGATGACCTCCCCGGGCAAAACATACATGTCGGTGCCTCTCACCTCCACCAGTTTTACCACCAGTATGCCGTCGATGCCGGCACTGTCGAGCTTCCGCTCAAGCGTGCTGTAATAATACATCGAATCATAGCGGATTAATCCGGGGGCCAGCACGGCCTCTATGCCTGTTCCCCGGATGGCTTCGAGGATGGCGACGCCTGCATCCTCCCGCTGCCGGTTATCGTTGAACTGCGGCACCACCAGGATCTTCTGCAGCGGCTTCTTCATGAAACGGGCATCTTTCCATATGGTGGTGAGCTGTGCCGTTGAAGCAAGCTGGAACAACACGAGCAGGAGAAGGGTGCTTGATACTTTTTTCATAGGGATGGGTTGATGTCTGTTCTTGTCATGTAACGTCGCCGGCAAGCAATAATTACTTACCTGAAATAATAATTGTAGATGGTATTGCCTGATCCGACGATCATGTTGAGCTGGCCGTCCTTTCGGAGGCTTCCGATCAGGATCTGGGTCTTCCCGACATGGTCGGGAGTGCTGAGCAGTTTGCCCTTCCTGTCGAAGAGATAAATCTTCCCGCTCACGTCCGACACGATGCCGATAAGTTTTTCGCGCGCCGAAACAGGGATGATCACCGGAGTGGACCGGATCTCGTTCTCGAATTCCCATGAGAACATCAAATTTTTGAACCTGTCGAAGACCAGGAGCCTGTTGCCGTCGAGAAAGACAAAATCCTTGCCTCCCTGGTTGTCAAAGTCTTCATACAGGAAATGGTGTTCCCTGCTGAAGTGGCCGAAATCGGTAGTTTCGATGCGGCCGTTGGTTTTGATATAGGTTAGTTTCCCGTTTTCGTCGGTCGTGAGGATGACCCCTTTGCTGTTGGTTTCGTTCACGTAGCATTCGGAACGAAGGCCGTTCACAAAATCATCCTTCAGGTTTATACGGGGGTTTCCACGCCTGTCGGTGATCTTGATGTTGCCATCTGTATCGGCGATTACGATATAGTCTTTCCCGCCTTGCCGCAAGTGCTGCACGGGCAAGGTTACCCTGGCCCTGGCAAGCGGGTTTTTCCAGCCTTCAACCTTTCTGCCCCTGATGTCGAAGTTATATACCCTGTTGTCGTCGAGGGCCAGCATGATCCGGTAATCCTTGTCGTTGTCGTAATCGAAGACGGCCAGTCCGTTGGTGGCTTTTTGCCTGAGCCCGACAGGGTACCCTTCCACATCGCGGCCCAGGAGGTCGATCAGGTAGATGCGGTTTTCGGTGTTGAAGAGGTATTGGATCTTCCCGTTCCTGTAATAGTCGACGGTATGCACGTCACTGATCACCCTTTCGCCAATGTTCAGCTTCCACACGATATTGCCATCGTGATCGATGAGGTACATGTTGAGGGTGTCGAAAGCCACGATCTTCAGGTAGTCGGTCCGGTGGTCCTTCACGAAATATGGCCTGCCGTAGACAGTCCCGTCGAGGTAGGCCTTCCATATCGACAGATCTTCCTGGATAAAGTCGGGGTTATGCCTCACATACATGCTGGTAAAGAACATATTGTTCAGGGTCTTGAACTGAACCGCCAGCGCTTCGAAGTTACCGACCACCCCGGGGTTGGCTCCGACAAAGCTGCTGAATGGCTCCGCCAGCAACCCGGAGAGCAATTCCATCGAATTCCTGATGTTGAAATAGCAAAAAATGTTTGAGCGGTCGGAGACATTGTCGGTAAACTCCTTGAAATTCTCGTTTTGCTTCAGGGTTTTTCCCGACAGGAAGATATTGATAAAATTTTCGAGGCTCCCGGCCGAGTTGGCAAAGATGATATAATCTTCGATCCTTGTGTAATAGTTTTGATCGATACCGGAAAAGATACCGCCATAAACCAGGGGGATGAGTTCAGGAATGGCAATGCGGCGTATGGTATAGTCTCGGTATTGAGATGTGTACTGGCTCGACGACAATTCATTAAGGGCCCTGATCCCCTTTTCGATGTCGCGGGCGTGGATGGCCATGAAAGTGTTCGCTCCCCTGTCGCTGATATGCGGGTTGATCAGGGCGAGCGCCATTTCATTTCCCACCCATGAGGTCATATCATCCTCCAGCCTGTCGCCAAAACGCGACTTCAGTTCCCTGAGCTTTGCCTCCCGGCCGGGATACACCTCATGCTTTGCCAGGTAAGCTTCGTGATCGTCATAAAATCCCTTGTAGTCGCCGAATCCAAAGTCGAGCAGCAGGTATGTGTTGTAGGGCAGGATCCTTGTGATCTCGATTTTCTGAGGCTCCTGTTCGCGAAACAGCGACAGGAAATGGTTGAGGGAGTCGGCCGCTTCGGTATATCCGTTCATGAGCAGCTCATCGTCCTTGATGAGCAGGTCGATCTCCGACCAGGTGCCGAAATCCGGCAGGATATTGCGGTTATCCGTGAAGGATGCCGAAAACAGCGAGCCTGCCATGTCGGGCAGGCGGCTGAAGTTGATAAAGACGTTGGCATCGACATTCCTTCCTGCCGTGAGGGCCACCTTACGGTACATCTCCGGAAAAGGAAGGCCGGCCCTGCTGTCGATCCTTTCTGCACAATCTTCGAGGATCCGTGCATTGCTGCCGATCACGCACAAGCCCTTTTTGATAAAATAATGACAAACGACACCTGAGGTGCCGGCAAGGCTGTGCCCTTCGACATCGTGGAACGAAGCAGGGGCCTTATTCAGCGCCTCGCCGGCAAGTTCTGAGAAAAGCATATCGATCCTGCCCTCGCCGGCCCCGTATGGCCAGTTGAACATCACACAGGCCGCCGGCGCCGAGCTGTCGCCGGCCAGCACCACCAGCACCCGGCCCTGATCGAGCATATCGGCAAAACCGCTGCCGGCCATGATGGAATCGGCCTGGCCGAGGGTGGCAAGGAAACTGCCGGGACCTGATGTTTCCATAAAGCCCTGCCAAATTTCGTTTTTCCTGCTCAGCTCAC
>CAZHYA010000149.1:5134-6467 GCA_964536525.1 uncultured Bacteroidales bacterium
TGAGCGCCCAGGGCTTGTTAACCGACGCATAGATGATGGTATTGGCAGGGAACGCTTCTTCGGGATCGAGGGTGCGGTTGCCATATTTGTCGTACAGGTAATAGGCGCCTGCAGCAATGAGCAGGGCCAGGGCAATAAGTAAGCTGTAATTGAATAAGCCTGATGATCGCGCCATATTACGCCTTCTTGGTATCTCAAAAGTATAACAAAAAAAAGAAAGGAATATTTGAACGGGATAAATTAAACTAACATGGAGGTGTTAATTGTTTCAGGGATAATGGCGGTATGGGGTTCGCGGTATGCGGGACGGGGAGAAAGAATGATGAGATCCTAATGATAAATGATGAATTCCGAATAAAATGAGAGCGGTTTGCCAGATAGCTTGCCCCGACTACCGGGGCTAAATGGTTATATCAACTTTAGTCACCTTAGTCACTTCATGAACTCATAACTTTCTTATCTCATATCCCATATCTAATGTCTCATATCTCATGTCTCCCCATTTTCCTTATTCCCTTTTCCATATTCCATTTTCCATAAGAACTAAAACATCTTCAGCTGTTCATTCATATTGAAGCTCCGGCGGTGGTATGGGGTGATGCCGAATGCGCCGATGGCATCTTTGTGGTCGCGGGTGGGATATCCCTTGTTCGAAGCCCAGTGATAGGCAGGATACTCCTGATGGATCTTCAGCATGTATTCGTCGCGATGGGTCTTGGCAAGGATGGAGGCCGCCGCTATTGTCAAATATTCCGGATCGCCCCTGACAACGCAGGTGTAAGGTACATCCCCGTAGGGTGTGAACCTGTTGCCGTCGACCAGGAGGAAGCCGGGTCTGGCTTTGAGTTGGTCGAGGGCCCGGTGCATGGCCAGGAATGAAGCATTGAGGATATTGATCTCGTCGATCTCGTGATTATCGACCATGGCCACCGCCCAGGCCAAGGCATGCGCTTCGATTTCATGCCTGAGCATATTGCGTTGCACTTCGTTCAGCTGTTTTGAATCATTGATGACATGGTTTTCGAAATCGTCGGGGAGGATGACGGCTGCGGCGCACACCGGGCCTGCAAAGCAACCCCTGCCGGCCTCATCCAGCCCTGCCACCAGCAATCCGGTCGTGCAATATTTTTTCAGCATGGCGAGATGAACATGTTGTTGACAAAGGCAGCCAGGAACCATATGAGCAGGTACATTTCGAGGAGCAAGGGCACCTTCCTTCGTCCCGAAAGGTAGACCGACAACAGCATGGCTACGGGGATGGCCGTCACCATGGCGCCGATAAAGAGGTTGTCGCGCAGAAATACCATGCTTCCCCCGGCGACGATCATGAACC
>CAZHYA010000150.1:0-2872 GCA_964536525.1 uncultured Bacteroidales bacterium
ATCTCTATCCCTTGGAATCCGTCGCGGGGGGTTTAAATAATTATAAGGCTCCTAATTTCTTTAATATGCATTTGAAACACCCGGGGAGTAGCAATGTTCACTGTGAAAAATTTATAATTGCACCCCTCACCCCCTGGCCCCCTCTCCCCGCGGGAGAGGGGGAAAAGGGGGCAGGGGGTTAAGGGGGTGAGGGGCGTCGATACTTGATTACTTCCTCCCGCTCAGTTCCTTCGGTATCCTCCCGTTCTTGATGGCTTCGGAGCGCAGCGGCCTGCCGCAGATGCGTTCCACCATGCGGCCGATCTTCAGCACCTTGTCGACATCCACGCCCGTGTCGATACCCATCTCGTCCATCATCACCACCATATCCTCCGTGGAGACCAGGCCAACGATGTTGGGGTCCTTGTAATAGTAGCTTCCCGTTCCGGCCACCGGCACCCCGCTCACGAAGTTGGCGGGCTGCCCGCCGATGCCGCCCATGCACGACTCGTAATTGGTTATGCCGGCCTGCAGGGCTGCCAGCACGTTGGCCAGCCCCCAGCCACGGGTGGTGTGAAAATGGGCGATATGCTTTTCAGGGTTCGGGATGGCGTCGAGCAGCATGGAAAAATATTTGTACACCCTGTCGGGAGATGCGGACCCGTCGTGGTCGGCATGTTCGATATCGTCGGCGCCCATGTCGAGGAAGCGTTTGGTGAACTCGATGGCTTTCGACATCTCGGTGGGCCCTTCGATAGGGCAGCCCCAGATGGTGCTCACGGTGCCGTTCACCAGGATACCGGCATCATGGCATTTCGGGATGTACTCCTCGCACATTTTAAAGTATTCCTCAATGCTGATGCCCGAATTCTTCTTCTGGTGCGACTCGGAGGTGGATACCATCACCAGGATGCGGTCGGGGCCGTAACCGTCTTTCTTCGCCTGTATGGCCCGGTCGATGGCACGCTCGCGGATGGTGATGGCCGTAACGGTCACGTCGTTCAACTTATCTTTAACCAGTTTGCTCTTGTGAAGGCCCATCATAAGTTCATCGGCATCTTTAAACTGCGGCATCCCCTTCGGGTTCCCGAAATTGGTCGATTCGATGTTCCTGAAACCGGCCAGGATCAGCTGTTCCAGCACCCACAGCTTGGCCTCGGTGGGAATGAATTGCTCTTCGTGCTGAAAACCGTCCCTGACGGTGATGTCGCCTATGCGTACTTTTTTTGGATAATTGAAGCTCATATGGGGTTAGTTTTGAATGATGAATGTTGAGTTTTGAGTTATATACGATTTGAAGATGTGCGATTTCAGATTAATAAAATGGGAATCAATTTATTGTGCATTTCCCTTCGCTAAAATAGCAATTTTTCGTCTTCCTGCAAGCATTGTGTACAACTTTTTACATATGTAACAAGTTGTCTTTCATTTGAGGCAATCAGCACCCTCTCACATGCCTGAAACTAAATTTTTATAAGAGAAAAAAAATAATTATCATTGCATCCTATTGCTTTGAAAAATACCAGATTGTTCGTTTTACCTTCTATTTAACAAAAGCCTTCAGATGTTCAAACTAGAGACCAAGATCGACGTGAACTCAAAGGAGTTCAAGCAAAACAGGAAAGCCTTTCTTAAATTGCTCGACGACTATAAGAGCGTGCTCGGCGAAGTGACCAGGGGTGGCTCGGATAGCGCCATCAGCAAGCACAAGGAAAGGGGCAAGCTCCTTGCCCGCGAGCGGATCAACAAACTGATCGATCCCAACACGCCATTCCTGGAGCTTTCGCAACTGGCTGCCTATAACCAGTACGACAACGGTTTCCCCTCGGCCGGGATCGTCACCGGCATCGGGGTGGTGCATGGCCGCGAAACGGTGATCATCGCCAACGATGCCACGGTGAAGGGCGGGACCTACATGCAATATACCATCCGCAAGCACCTGCGTGCCCAGGAGATCGCCATGGAGAACAGGCTGCCCACCGTTTACATGGTGGATTCAGGCGGTGCTTTTCTGCCCGAGCAGGATACGGTATTCCCCGACAAGAACCATTTCGGGCGCTTTTTCTACAACCAGGCCCGGCTCTCGGCCATGGGCGTGCCCCAGATCGCCATCGTGATGGGCTCCTGCACGGCAGGCGGCGCCTACGTGCCGGCCATGAGCGACGAGACCATCATCGTGAAGAACCAGGGGACCATCTTCCTGGGCGGCCCGCCGCTGGTGAAGGCTGCCACGGGCGAAGTGGTAACGGCGGAGGAACTCGGCGGAGGCGAAGTGCACACCCGCATATCCGGCGTAGCCGACCACCTGGCCGAAAACGATACCCATGCCCTGCAGATCTGCCGTAACATCTTTGAATCGATGGAGGAAAACCCGAAGCAGGTCCTGGATGTGATCGCACCCGAAGACCCGGCCTACGATCCTGAAGAGCTTTACGGCATCGCCCCTGTCGACTTTAAGAAAGGGGTCGACTCGCGCGAGGTGATCGCACGCATCGTCGACGGCAGCCGCTTCCATGAGTTCAAGGAAAACTATGCCCCCACCATCGTCACCGGCTTTGCCCGCATCATGGGCTACCCGTTGGGGATACTGGCCAACAACGGGGTGCTCATGCCCGAGTCGGCCGTGAAAGCCACGCACTTTATCGAACTCTGTACCTCGCGCAAAATCCCGCTGGTGTTCCTGCAGAATATCACCGGTTTTATCGTGGGCAAGGATTTTGAGCACAGGGGTATCGCCAAGGACGGGGCCAAGATGGTCCATGCCGTGGCCAATGCCAATGTGCCCAAGTTCACTATCCTCTTCGGGGGATCTTTCGGTGCCGGAAACTACGGCATGGCCGGACGGGCCTACGATCCGCGCCTGCTCTTCATGTGGCCCAACGCCAAGATCTCG
>CAZHYA010000150.1:2882-5235 GCA_964536525.1 uncultured Bacteroidales bacterium
GCCGACGAAGCGACCTTCCGCGCCGCCAGCGCCCAGGCGGCCAATGTGCTGGTGACCGTGAAGAAAGACCAGTATGCTGCAAAAGGACAGGAGATGGCGCAGGAAGAGATCGACAAGATGCGTAATAGCATTGAAGCGAAATACGATAAAGAAGGATCAGCTTATTACAGCACTTCACGCCTCTGGGACGACGGCATCCTCGACCCGGTCGATACGCGGAAGGTGATCGGCATGGGCATCGCCATGTCGCTCAACAACCCATTCCCGGATCAGAAGTTCGGGGTGTTCAGGATGTAATTCAGGTCCAGGGTTCTGGACCCCAGGTGCTGGGTGGGTACAGGTTTTAAAATAAGTGTATCGTATCACACTTTGATGGTAAAATGCTGAAAAAGGAAACAACAACACGAGTATTCAACATTGCTGAAAGAGAATGGAAATGAGCTATAATCACATCGAATTCGAAAAAGCGAACAATGCCGGTATTATCTGGCTCAACCGCCCGGAAGTGCATAACGCCATGAGCGCCGGGATGATCGGTGAGATCGTGGATGCTTTTGAGAAGGTCAACGAGATGGAGGATGTGCGTTATGTGATCCTCCGCGGGCGCGGAAAGTCGTTCTGTGCCGGCGCCGACCTCAACTATATGAAGGGCATCGCCCAGTTCGGCTTCGAGGAAAACTACCAGGACGGGCTGAAGCTGGCTAAATGCTTCAATGCTATTTACACCTGTATAAAGCCAACCATTGCTATCGTACATGGAGCGGCCATTGGCGGGGCCAACGGACTGCTGGCTGCCTGTGACATGGTGTATTGTATGGACGATACAAAATTTGCTTTCGCGGAAGTTAAGCTGGGCATCGCGCCAGCAACAATTTCTCCATATGTATGCAAACGCATCGGGGAATACGGCGCCCGCGACCTCATGATCACCGGAAGAAGATTCCTCGGAAAGGAGGCCGAAAGCTTCGGGCTGGTGAACAAGTCGTTCGAGACCGAAGAAGCCCTCGCTGAACAGCTCGAATTCACGCACAAAATGCTCATGAGCAGCGGGCCCAATGCCATGGGCGCCACCAAGGAACTCATCTACAACTTATTCAACAAATACAACTTCGAAGATTCCATCGACTATACAGCGAAGCTCATCGCTACGCTGCGGGCTTCTGAAGAAGGACAGGAAGGCATGGCCTCCTTCCTCGAGAAGCGCAAACCCAAATGGAATGATTAGGAACAGAAAAACAGGAAACAGGATATGGCAAAAAAGAGACCGATAAAATTCAGCCTCATCTACCGCGACATGTGGCAGTCGTCGGGCAAATACGTGCCCCGCGTCGACCAGCTCACCCGCATCGCCCCCGTGATCATCGACATGGGATGCTTTGCCCGCGTGGAGACCAATGGCGGGGCCTTCGAGCAGGTAAACTTGCTCTATGGCGAAAATCCCAACAAGGCGGTGCGTGAATGGACCAAGCCCTTCAACGAGGCGGGCATCCAGACCCATATGCTCGAAAGGGCACTCAACGGGATCCGCATGTTCCCGGTGCCGGCCGATGTGAGGCGGCTGATGTATAAGGTAAAGAACGCCCAGGGGACCAATATTGCCCGCTCGTTCGACGGGCTCAACGACCACCGCAACCTCGAGCTTTCGGTGAAATATGCCAAGGAGGCGGGCATGATCTCCCAGGCCGCCCTCTGTATCACCCACTCCAAACTCCATACGGTCGACTACTACATGCAGGTGGTCGACAAGGTGGTGGAATACGGTACGGACGAGATCTGCCTGAAGGATATGGCCGGGATCGGGCGTCCGGTGATGCTCGGGAAGCTCACCCATGCCATCAAAACAAAATATCCTCACCTCCTGGTCCAGTACCACGGGCATTCGGGCCCCGGGTTTTCGGTGGCCTCCATGCTGGAGGTGGCCAAGGCCGGTGCCGACATCGTGGATGTGGCCATGGAACCCCTTTCGTGGGGGATGGTGCATCCGGATGTGATCACCATACGCGACATGCTCGACGATGCAGGCTTCGATGTGCCCGGGATCAACATGAACGCCTACATGGAGGCCCGCGCCCTTACCCAGGAGTTCATCGACGACTTCCTGGGCTACTGGATCAACCCCAGGAACAAGTACATGTCGTCGCTGATGATCGAATCAGGCCTTCCCGGAGGGATGATGGGAAGCCTCATGGCCGACCTCAAGGGGGTGCACGACAGCATCAATTTTTCGTTGAAATCGAGCGGCAAGCCTGAACTCAGCGAAGATGGGCTGCTCATCAAACTCTTCGAAGAGGTGGAATATGTTTGGCCGAAGCTCGGATACCCGCCACTGGTAACGCCTTACAGCCAGTATGTG
>CAZHYA010000150.1:5294-6462 GCA_964536525.1 uncultured Bacteroidales bacterium
AAGAACGCTATTCGATGATGGACGACAACTCGTGGAACATGGTGCTTGGCAAGGCCGGCAAGCTGCCCGGACCGCTGGCCCCGGAGATCGTCGAACTGGCAAAGAAACAGGGCCGCAAATTCTATGAAGGCGTGCCCCAGGACTTCTATCCCGACGCCCTGGATAAATACCGCAAGGAGATGAAGGAACTCGGATGGGATACCGGTGAGGACGACGAGGAACTCTTCGAGTTTGCCATGCACGAAGACCAGTACCGCGATTATAAGTCGGGGGCGGCCAAACAGCGTTTCGAGGCCGACCTGGCAAAGATGAAAGCAGAAAAAACAGCAACAAAAATCAGTGTAGCCGTGGATACAAAAACAGCACCCAACAGGGATTCATACAATAAAAAGGAAGTGGACAAGGAAGTGGCCATGGTGGCCTACTTGCTCTATACCCTGAATACGGAGAAAAAGGTGAACGAGTACAAACCGAAAAGTATCGATGTGTGGAGCAACATCGGCTTCTGGCGAAGCCGGCAGAAGGTCGACCTCAGCTTCAACGACCGGATCATCGAAGTGCCGTTGAAGAAAGGGCAGGACGGGGCCTGGGAATTCTTTATTGCCGGGGACAACCATACGGCGAAGCTGGAATATATCGATGCAGGGGAGATCGACTTCAGGCTCGGCGACGATTATTTCTTTGCCCAGATCGCTGCCGGCGACGGGGATAATGCAAAGGTGATCATCAATGGCGGGGAATTCCAGATGCACCGCACCGACCTCCTCGAAACGGAGCTGTCGGCTGCCGTGGGCGGCGACAGCCTCGACGATGGCAAATTCATCGTTTCGCCCATTCCCGGGAAGGTGTTCAAGATCAACGTAAAGGAAGGCAAGAAGATCAAGAAGGGCGACATCGCCATCGTGATCGATGCCATGAAGATGGAGAACAACATCACCAGCAAGAAGGATGCCGAGGTGAAGAAGGTGCTGGTGAAACTCAACGAGATGGTTGAGGTGAACACCGCACTGGTAGAGCTGGAGGCGGAGGAAGAATAGTGAGAGAAACGTAAAACCTGCGCAATATTCAACACTCAAAACCTGTCCCGACCCCTTCACTTCGTTTAGGATAAACTCCGTCGAGGGGCTTAAAACTTAAAACTCAAAACTTAAAACTTAAAACTTCAGTA
>CAZHYA010000151.1:0-4454 GCA_964536525.1 uncultured Bacteroidales bacterium
CTGCTTCATAATTAGCAGAAACAGCTTCCTTTTTTAATGCGTGACCCCGGCGGGACTCGAACCCACAACCTTCAGAACCGGAATCTGACATTCTATCCATTGAACTACGGGGCCAAATCGGACTTCGTCCGCTGTGCGATGGAGCGATTGGACGAGAAAACGATTTTCGAATTGCAAAGATAGTAAATTGTTGTATTAAGTATAAGTACAAAGTATTACGACATCTTCAATTACGTAATAGCTGATACCTTGAACTTTGTACTGCATAATATCTTACCTTTGCACCATCATTTTGCTAACTAAAAATTCATCCGTATATGAGTGAAAAAATCTTCGATAAGATCAGTCCCGGAGTAGTTACCGGCGACGATGTACAGGAAATCTTCCGCATTGCCAAGGCCAACAATTTCGCCCTACCTGCCGTGAACGTGGTGGGCTCCAACTCCATCAATGCGGTGATGGAAGCTGCCAAAGCCGTTAATTCGCCGGTCATCATCCAGTTTTCGAACGGTGGTGGCGCCTTCTATGCCGGCAAGGGCGTTTCCGGCATGGACGCCGCCATAGCGGGCACCATCTCGGGTGCCATGCACGTGCACCAGATGGCCGAATATTACGGTGTGGCCGTGATCCTTCACACCGACCATGCCGCCCGCAAACTCCTTCCGTGGATCGACGGGCTGCTCGACGCCGGAGAGGAATTTTTCGAAATGCATGGCAAACCCTTGTTCTCCTCCCACATGCTCGACCTGTCGGAAGAGCCGCTCGAAGAGAACATTGCCACCTGCAGGGAATACCTCATCAGGATGGACAGGCTGGGGATGACCCTCGAGATCGAGCTCGGCATCACCGGAGGCGAAGAAGACGGTGTGGACAATACCGGCATCGACAGCTCAAGGCTATACACCCAGCCCGAGGATGTAGCTTACGCCTACGAACAGCTTAGGGAGGTTAGCGAACGCTTTACCATCGCGGCATCCTTCGGCAACGTGCACGGGGTGTACAAGCCCGGCAACGTGAAGCTTGAGCCCGTCATCCTGCTCAACTCCCAGAAATACGTGGAAGAGAAATTCGGCACCGGCCCCAAACCGCTGTTCTTCGTCTTCCATGGCGGTTCAGGTTCTCCGCAGGAGAAGATCCGCGAAGCCATCTCCTACGGCGTGATCAAGATGAACATCGACACCGACACGCAATGGGCTTACTGGGACGGCGTACGCAAATTTGAGAAACAGTACCGTGATTACCTGCAGGGCCAGATTGGCAACCCCGACGGAGAGGATGTTCCAAACAAGAAGTATTACGACCCGCGCAAATGGCTGCGCGAAGGTGAGGTGAGCATGGTGGAAAGGCTGAAAGTGGCCTTCGACGATCTTAACTGCATCGACAAAAACTAAGCCTGCAACCCTACCTTGTCAGCGAGCGGATAAGCTCCTTCGGGTGTATGCTGAGTACCGGGAACGGTGAATGGTTCACCATCTGCTGCGCAAAGGGGCCCAGCCAAAGGTTTGCCGTGGTGCGTTCCTGCTCGGTCATGATGGAGATGAGGTTGGCATCGACACGTTCGGCGTAGCCGATGGTTGAATTGGTGAGGTTATCGGCCTCAACGGCATCGCGGGTGAATTTCACACCCTCCTCCTCAAGATATTCAGCTACCTGGTCGGTATAGGTGTCGACACGATACCTTACATCGTCAACTTTTGTGGTATAGATCGAGAGGAGAAAGATCTCCGCATCGTTGATCTTGGCCAGTTCGGCAGTAAATGGCACCTTTTGCCTGGTTTCGACGGTGCTGTCGAGTGGCAGCACGATGCGTGTGAGCGGGCGTTTGATGTCGACACCACCCCTGATGGTAATGATAGGCTTGTCGGTAGCAGAGACGATCTTGTTGGCATTGCTGCCGATCCAGAATTCTTCGAAGCCGGAGGATCCGTGCGTGCCGACGACAATAAGATCGGCATTGCCTTCTTCCGCGGCCGCCACGATCTCCTTATACACCTTGCCATCGCGTATCTTAAAGGTCATTTTGCCGTTTTCAAGCTCCGGTGCGAAATCCTCGATCAGCTCCGCAAAACGCTTTTCCACTTCTCTGAGCAAAATATCCGGATCACATTTGAATATTTCCTTGGATTGGTCAGGCATGTTCACCCAAACCATTTCAATATCGGCCCCTGCCTTATCGGCGATGGATACTGCATGTGCTAAAGCGTTGATGGAGCAGTCAAGAAAATCGATGGCAACAAGAATTTTTTTCATAACCATAGGGATTAATTAATTATTGGGAACTTGATCTTATCTCTGATCACCCAGGCAATCGGATAATCTCTTCTAATTTTTTCAAGAAATCCTTCGGCCTGCATCCTTGTGCCGAAGTCGCCCACCCTCACTTTATAATTGGGTGCCTGCCAGGTAAGGTATACGGGCACTTCAGGGTATTTTTCAGAAAACCCGGCCATCACCTCGCGAGCCCTGGTGCTGGACCTGTTCCCTGATTCCTCGAAGATCTGTATCCTGTAGCCGTCGATGGCATGATTGTCGGCATTAAGCAGCAGTTTCTCATTCAACTCAAGGTGACGTTGCATAATGGTATCGATGGCAGGGTCCTGAACGATCACAACATGTCCGGGCGAATCCTGCTGGCCATGCAGCAAACCGGCGAAGAGGCAGGGTAGCAGGGCAAATATGAGGTGGCGCATGATCATGCTGTTTTTCTCCGCTTTTAAGACATGTTTAACCTGACGCTCATCACGGGCACCGGACAATTATTGACCAGCTGCCGGGCAAATGTACCAAGAAAAACATTCGCCTGTGTGGTTTCCTGTTCGGTCATGATGGCCACAAGGTCGACGTTTTCCCTGATGGCAAAATCTATTGTATCCTGGGTGACGTTGTTCGTACTGATCTCGTGGACACGATACCTGATGCCATTCTTGTCAAGGTATGCCATGGCTGTTTTCAAGTGCTTGTCGACTTGTTTTTTCAGGGAGCCCAGGTTGGAGGTGTGCACCGCGAGGATCTGCACTTCCGCCCCGAAAGCCATGGCAATATCTGCCGTGACATATACTTTCCTGCTCGATTGCAGGGTATTGTCGATAGGCATCAGGATGTTGAGGATCTCCTTTCTGAATTTAAAATTAGGCCTGATGGTGATCACCGGGCAGGGGGCATGGGTGACGATGCGGTAGGCATTGCTGCCGATCCAGTACTCTTCGAATCCCGTAACCCCGTGAGTGCCTGTAAAAATAAGGTCGGCATTGATCTTTGTGGCAAACTTCGATATCTCCTCATATACCTTGCCTTTGCTCAGCCTGTAATCAAGCTTTTTACCCTTGTTCTTCTGCCTGTAGTTTTTGAGGATCTCCTTGAAAAGCTCGCGCGATTCCTGGCGTGATGCCCTGTCGGGCTTATCAATCATAAGATCGGGACCGAGGCTGTTGTCGACCCATATCATATATACATCGGCGCCAAGTTTATCGGCATAAAGAATGGCGTATTCAAGGGCATGGATCGAATTTTTTGAAAAATCGATCGCTACTAAGAGGGTTTTCATATTTTTCCTTATTCCTATCCCAAGCTAAAATAATAAATATACACAAAATAAACTAATTTAGCAAAGCAATTATTGCAAATCAACGCATGAATAATGCATAAAAATGTTGAATTTGCTGATTTGTAAACAGCCGAAAAATATTATTCATGAACGAAAATCTTGATCCCAGGGCGGACCATCTCAGCAAGGCAGAGCTTGAAATAGAGAAGGTGCTGCGTCCTTCGGTATTCAGTGATTTTTCGGGACAGCCCAAGGTGGTCGACAACCTCAGGGTTTTCGTGGAGGCAGCCAGGCTGAGGGATGAAGCCCTTGACCATGTGTTGCTGCACGGGCCTCCAGGACTGGGCAAGACAACACTCTCTTACATCATTGCCAACGAACTGGGGGTAAACATCAGGGTCACCTCGGGCCCTGTGATCGACAAGCCGGGCGACCTGGCGGGCTTGCTCACCAGCCTGGAACCCCACGACGTGCTCTTCATCGATGAGATCCACCGGCTCAGCCCTGTGGTGGAGGAATATCTTTATGCGGCCATGGAGGATTTCAGGATCGACATCATGATAGAGTCGGGCCCCAATGCACGCAGCGTGCAAATCACCATCAACCCATTCACGCTCATCGGCGCCACCACACGTTCGGGGCTGCTCACGGCTCCTTTGCGCAGCCGTTTCGGCATCAACCTGCGGCTCTCCTATTACGACGCCCCCACCATCGAGAGGATATTGAAAAGGTCGTCGGGAATCCTGAAGGTGCCTATGGATGATGATGCGGCATCGGAAATTTCGAGGCGCAGCCGCGGCACGC
The DNA here is from genome assembly GCA_964536525.1 of uncultured Bacteroidales bacterium. Taxonomy (GTDB): domain Bacteria; phylum Bacteroidota; class Bacteroidia; order Bacteroidales; family B18-G4; genus B18-G4. The sequence goes on from CAZHYA010000151.1 coordinate 4,349, forward strand.
CAAGGATTGCAAACCTTCTGCTCCGCAGGGTACGCGACTTTGCACAGATAAGAGGCGACGGCACCATCAAGCTCGACATCGCCAGACATGCACTGTCGGCGCTCAA
>CAZHYA010000151.1:4464-5500 GCA_964536525.1 uncultured Bacteroidales bacterium
GACAAGAACGGCCTCGATGAAATGGATAACAAGATCCTGCTCACCATCATCGACAAGTTCAAAGGCGGGCCCGTAGGCATCAGTACCATTGCGACCGCCGTGGGCGAAGACAGCGGGACCATTGAAGAGGTGTATGAACCTTTCCTGATCCAGGAAGGTTACCTGATGCGCACTCCGCGGGGCCGCGAAGCCACTGAAAACGCATACCGCCATCTTGGCAAAGTGAAGGGGGGCGGCCAGCCCGGACTATTCGACCAGTGACCCCATGACCGGAATAAAAGGGAAGATAAGCCGTATCATCAAAGAAAGCGCTAATGAGCTGGGCTTCCAGTCCTGTGGAATAACAAAGGCCGGGCCGCTCCTCAGCGAGGCGGAGATCTTCAGGCAATGGCTCAGCGATGGCCATCATGCCGGAATGAAATACCTTGGCAGGAATGTTGAAAAGCGGCTCGACCCAACCCGGCTGAACGAGTGGGCGCGCTCAGTGATCATGGTGGCTTATAACTATTTCCCCGGGAAAAATGCCGGCCCGTCATCATCCTTCCGTTTTTCAAAATACGCTTTTGGCAAAGACTATCACGAGGTGATAAAAAATAAGCTGAAACGGCTCGTGGATGCCGTGGAGGAAGAAGCCGGCGAAGTCAACGCCAGGGTGTTCGTCGACTCCGCCCCCGTGATGGAAAAAGCCTGGGCCGTGAGATGCGGGCTGGGATGGATCGGCAAGAACGGATGCCTCATTGACCGAAGATCAGGATCGTTCTTTTTCCTGGGAACCATCATCATCGACATGGAACTCGAATACGATGAACCTGAAACGGCAAATTACTGTGGAAACTGTACCCGCTGTATGGAAGCCTGCCCCAACCAGGCCATCATCGCTCCCGGAATACTGCAAGCCGACAGGTGTATTTCTTACCTCACAGTCGAACACCATGGCCCGCTGCCCGAGAACCCTGACATCAAACTGCATTCATGGATATTCGGATGCGACATCTGGCAGGATGCCTGCCCCTTGAACCGCTTTGCCAAACCTCAT
>CAZHYA010000151.1:5510-6425 GCA_964536525.1 uncultured Bacteroidales bacterium
AGAGTGTATGAGGGATAAGAAATGAGGATGAGCGCCCGAATTTATGCCCGGCAGGAAATTCCTTTCCATGACCGACAATGACTGGCAAAACCTCGACGAGGAAACCTTCGGTGAACTTTTTAAGGGCACCGCTGTTGAAAGAACAGGGTACGATGCCTTGCGGCGAAACATTGAACAAGGAATAAGGGAAAAGCAAGAAGGAACAGGCAAAAGGGATTCTTCGTCTTAAAATTTACAAATCATTAAGAATTAATCATTTAAAATTAATAATTACATAACCATGGTACTTACACCGACAACATCCATCCCCCTGGGGTTCCGGGCACCGGATTTTACATTGCCTGATACGGTATCGGGAAAAGAGTTGAACCTGAATGAGCTGGCCTCAGCGAAAGGTACGGTGGTCATGTTTATCTGCAATCATTGCCCTTACGTGAACAATGTGATCGAGGGTATCGTCGGCCTGGCAAACGACTATATCCCCCGCGGCATTGCCTTCATCGCCATCTCTTCCAACGATGCAGAAACCCATCCCGACGACAGTCCGGAAAAGATGAAGGAGACTGCCCTGAGCCTGGGATTTCCTTTTCCCTACCTTTACGATGAAAGCCAGGAAGTGGCGAAGGCCTATTCGGCCGCCTGCACCCCCGACTTCAGCATCTTCGATGGCGCGCTGAAATGCGTTTATCGCGGACAACTTGATGATTCCCGTCCCGGCAATGACATTCCCGTGACAGGCAGCGACATCCGTGCTGCGCTCGATGCCCTGCTTGCAGGTGAAAAGGTCGGCGAAGACCAGACGCCCAGCGTGGGATGCAACATCAAATGGAAGTAGACCATCAGCCGGTTGCCGGGGACCAACCTCCGGCACCATCCCGTTATTTTCCGAAATGCAGAAACTGGTATGCAACGGTA
>CAZHYA010000152.1:0-831 GCA_964536525.1 uncultured Bacteroidales bacterium
ACCGGCGTGCCGTCTTCCAGGAATGGCATGTCTTCCTGCCTTACGATCTTGGCAACGATACCCTTGTTGCCATGACGCCCCGACATTTTGTCGCCAACTTTGAGTTTGCGTTTTTTCACCACAAATACCTTGGCCATCTGCACTATGCCGTTGGGAAGCTCATCGCCTACTGTGGCAACAAATTTCTTGCGGTTGTATTCGCCGAGTATTTCTTTGTACTTGATGTTGAAATTGTTGATCACCTGCTTGATCAGCTCGTTCTTTCCTTTGTCGGTGGTCCATTTTCCGGGGTTCACGGAGGTGTAGTCGATGCCCAGAAGCGCTTTTTGCGTGAACTTTGCCTTCTTTGGGATCAGCACCTCCTTGTAATTGTTGGTTACACCCTGCGAAGTTTTCCCACTCAAAAGAACGGTCAGTTTGTCAACGAGCTTCGATTTCAAGTCTTCGGCTTCCTTCCTGAATGCATCCTCAAGGGCATCGATCACATCCTTTTCCTTGGCCTTCGACTTTCTGTCCTTCACCGATCGCGAAAACAGCTTGTTGTCGATGATAACACCCTGCATGGCAGGAGGTGCCTTCAGGGAGGCGTTCTTCACATCACCGGCTTTATCGCCGAAAATGGCCCTGAGCAGTTTTTCTTCAGGGGTGGGGTCGCTTTCACCTTTTGGGGTGATCTTACCGATCAGGATATCCCCTTCGGATACTTCCGCCCCGATCCTGATGAGGCCATTCTCATCCAGGTCTTTCGTAGCTTCGGCACTTACGTTGGGAATGTCGTTGGTGAGCTCTTCAACGCCCCGCTTGGTATCCCTTACTTCAAGGGTGAACTCT
>CAZHYA010000152.1:841-1134 GCA_964536525.1 uncultured Bacteroidales bacterium
AGTTTGGTCTCTTTGGCATCGCACTCAAACTCTTCAATATGGATGGAGGTGAAGATGTCTTCCCTCACCACTTTTTCCGATATTACAATGGCATCTTCAAAGTTGTAACCTTTCCAGGGCATGAAAGCCACCATCATATTCCGGCCTAGGGCCAGCTCGCCATTCTGTGTGGCGTAACCTTCACACAACACCTGCCCCTTTTTGACCTTATCGCCTTTCTTTACGATAGGGCTGAGGTTGATGCTGGTATTCTGGTTCGTCCGCATGAACTTGGTCAGACGGTATTTTTTCAC
>CAZHYA010000152.1:1144-3252 GCA_964536525.1 uncultured Bacteroidales bacterium
CGCTACAGGAACAGCGTCGTATGTGTTTACTGCATATTCAACGATACCGTCGCCTTCGGCATTGACAAGCACGCGCGAATCCCTTGCAACTCCTTCTTCTATGCCTGTTCCAACCAATGGCACCTCAGGTCTCATCAGCGGAACGGCCTGGCGCATCATGTTTGATCCCATCAGGGCCCTGTTGGCATCGTCATGCTCGAGAAAGGGGATGAGCGAAGCGGCAATGGAGGCGATTTGGTTCGGCGCACTGTCGATAAGGTCAACCTCGGTCTTGTCAATGATCGGGTAATCGGCCTGGAAACGGACCTTCACCTTGTCCCTGACGAACGAGCCGTCGTCTTTCAGCAATGTGCTGGCCTGTGCGATGATCTTCTCTTCCTCTTCTTCTGCGGAGAGGTAAATGGGCTTTTCCTCAAGGCTCACCTGCCCATTGACAACTTTCCTGTATGGTGTTTCAATGAAGCCGAGCTTATTGATCTTGGCATAAACGCAGAGCGAGGAGATCAGCCCGATGTTGGGGCCTTCAGGGGTTTCTATGGTACAGAGCCTGCCATAGTGTGTGTAGTGTACGTCCCTCACCTCGAAACCGGCCCTTTCTCTCGAAAGTCCTCCAGGTCCCAGCGCCGATACCCTCCGTTTATGGGTGATCTCCGACAAGGGGTTGGTCTGGTCCATGAACTGCGATAACTGGTTGGTGCCAAAAAAGGAGTTGATCACAGAGGAGAGCGTCTTGGCATTGATCAGGTCGGTAGGTGTAAACACCTCGTTGTCCCTGACATTCATGCGCTCACGGATGGTCCTGGCCATACGGGCAAGCCCCACCCCGAATTGTGCATAAAGCTGCTCTCCCACGGTCCTGACCCTCCTGTTGCTGAGGTGGTCGATATCGTCAACTTCAGTCTTGGCATTGGCAAGCATGATCAGGTACTTGATGATGGAAATGATGTCTTCCTTGGTCAGTACCTTGATATCTTCAGGCGTGGTAAGGTTAAGTTTCTTGTTGATGCGGTACCTTCCTACATCGCCCAGGTCATAGCGTTTATCGGAGAAGAAGAGCTTCTCGATAATGCCGCGGGCTGTTTCTTCATCAGGAGGTTCGGCGTTACGCAATTGCCTGTAAATGAACTCAACAGCTTCTTTTTCCGAGTTGGCGGTATCTTTCTGCAGCGTATTGAAAATTATGGAATAATCGCCAGTGCTGGTGTCTTCCTTGTGAAGGAGGATGGTCTTGATGCCTGCATCAATGATCATGTCGATATGATCATTCTCGAGTTCCGTTTCACGGTCGATGATGACCTCGGTCCTCTCGATCGACACCACTTCACCGGTATCCTCATCAACAAAATCTTCGACCCACGACCTGAGCACCCTTGCTGCCAGCTTTCGCCCAAGAACCCGCTTAAGTCCGGCCTTGCTCACCTTTACCTCTTCGGCAAGGTTGAATATCTCTAAAATGTCCTTGTCGCTCTCATAGCCAATGGCGCGAAGAAGTGTCGTAACCGGTAATTTCTTCTTCCTGTCGATATAGGCATACATCACATTGTTGATGTCGGTGGTGAATTCCATCCACGACCCCTTGAAAGGGATGATCCTGGCCGAATAAAGCTGGCTGCCGTTGGCATGGACCGTCGTGCCGAAGAATACTCCGGGCGAACGGTGAAGCTGCGATACCACCACACGCTCAGCTCCATTGATTACGAAAGTACCCCTGGGCGTGAGGTATGGGATCATGCCCAGGTAAACGTCCTGTACGATCGTTTCAAAATCTTCATGCTCCGGATCAGTGCAATAGAGCTTAAGCTTTGCCTTGAGGGGCACGCTGTAGGTCAGCCCGCGGGCAATGCATTCTTCAATGCTGTACCTGGGGGGGTCGATATAATAATCGAGAAACTCTAATACAAAATTGTTCCTGGCATCGGATATGGGGAAGTTTTCGCTGAATACCTTGTATAATCCCTCATTAACACGGTTTTCGGGATTGGTGTCCAGCTGGAAAAAATCCTGGAATGACTTGAGTTGGATCTCAAGAAGATCAGGATATTCATTTCGGATCCTCGAACTTCCAAAGTTGATTTTTTTGAATTTTTCTACAGCCAAGGTTGTAAGGT
>CAZHYA010000152.1:3262-6373 GCA_964536525.1 uncultured Bacteroidales bacterium
GGATGAAGTCAAGAAAATATTTTAAAGAACAAAAATGCGAAATTGACCTGCTTCCTGGAACAGGTCCCGGAAGAGGTCAATTTCGTTATTAGGAAGAAACCTTATTTAACTTCAACCTCTGCTCCGGCTTCTTCTAACTGTTTTTGCAAAGCTTCAGCTTCATCTTTGGATACGCCTTCCTTGATGGCTTTGGGAGCTGCGTCGACGAGCTCTTTGGCTTCTTTCAGGCCAAGGCTGGTCAGTTCCTTTACCAGCTTAACAACAGCAAGCTTCGACTGGCCGGCCGACTTGATGATCACATCAAAGGCGGTTTGTTCTTCAGCGCCTGCTGCACCATCGCCGGCACCTGCGGGAGCAGCAACAACAGCTGCTGCAGCAGCAGGCTCGATCCCATATTCTTCCTTAAGGATCTGCGCCAGTTCATTAACTTCTTTTACAGTTAAATTCACTAATTCTTCTGCAAATTTTTTCAGATCTGCCATTTTAATATACTTTTTTAATGATTTTTATAAAACTACTTCTTTACATTTTTTATTCAGAACGTTCTGAAAGTGTTTTTACAACACCGGAAAGGATGTGACTGCCCGATTTGAGCGCTGACATGACATTGCTGACGGGTGATTGCAACAGTCCGATGATGTCTCCGATGAGTTCATCCTTGGATTTAAGTGCAACCAGGAAGTCGAGCTGGTCATCTCCGATAAAGGTCATCTCCTCGATATATGCTCCCTTCAGGATCGGACGGCCAGAAGTCTTTCTGAATTCCTTGATCAGTCTGGCAGGGGCATTTCCGGCATCTGCAAATAAAATCGACGTGGGTCCTTTAAGAATTTCATAAAGGGGCTCCAGGTCTTTGTCGGTCTTTTCCATTGCCTTTTTGAGCAATGTGTTTTTAACGACCGTGAGGGTCACTTCACGCTTATAGCATAATCTACGAAGCGCTGAAGTATCTTCGGCATTTAATTCTGAAATATCAGCGAGGTAAATAATGTTGTTGCTGTTCAGCTTATCTGCCAATGCTTCAACTACTTGGTTTTTTTCTTCTTTTCTCATAGCTCTATGCTTCTCTGCAAAAGCGATTAAGTGGTTACGGATTTTGGTTCAACCTGCACACCGGGGCTCATGGTACTGGAGAGGTAAATACTCCTCATGTAAGTACCTTTGGCGGCGGAGGGCTTGAGTTTAATGATGGATGAAAGGACCTCTCTGACATTATCGAGCAGCTTTCCTTCATCGAAGGAGGTCTTGCCTATTGCTGCATGGATAATGCCGTACTTATCGACCTTGAAATCAATCTTACCGGCCTTCACATCATTAATGGCTTTTGCAATATCCATTGTCACTGTTCCTGTTTTCGGATTTGGCATCAATCCCCTTGGGCCTAATATTTTACCCAGGGGCCCGACCTTACCCATTACGCTTGGCATGGTGATCACCACGTCAATATCGGTCCAGCCGCCTTTGATCTTGTCGATATAATCGTCGAGACCTACGTGATCGGCTCCGGCTGCTTTGGCTTCTTCCTCCTTATCGGGAGTGCAAAGCACCAGGACCCTGACATCTTTTCCTGTACCATGGGGCAAGGTTACGGATCCCCTGACCATTTGATTGGCCTTTCTGGGATCCACACCAAGTCTTACACTTACATCAACAGAAGCATCGAATTTAACATCGGTGATCTCCTTCACGAGCCTTACGGCTTCGTCAAGGGGATACAAGCCATTTCTGTCAAACTTTTCGTATGCTATTTTCTGTTTCTTGGTTAGTTTAGCCATTTTTGCTTAACTCGTTTAGATAGTTTTTACTAAGACTTGACCTAAGCAAGCCAGCTACTTTTGATTTACAAAAGGGGAGGTGCCTTTAATCTTGATCCCCATACTCCGGGCCGTGCCTGCGACCATTCTCATTGCCGATTCTACTTCAAAAGCGTTAAGATCAACCATTTTTGCTTCTGCAATGGCCTTTACCTGATCCCAGGTAACGGTTGCAATTTTATTACGGTTAGGTTCCGGAGAACCCTTTTTGATCTTGGCAGCTTCGAGCAGTTGTACGGCAACGGGAGGTGTTTTGATGATAAAATCAAATGATTTATCCTTATACACCGAAATGATCACGGGCAAAACCTTACCTGCCTGGTCCTGGGTCCTTGCATTGAATTGCTTGCAGAACTCCATGATGTTGATGCCCTTGGCACCAAGTGCGGGACCAATAGGCGGGGAAGGGTTTGCAGCTCCTCCTCTGATCTGTAGCTTGATAAGTCCGCTAACTTCTTTTGCCATTTTGAATGTACTCTTAATGGATTAAAAAAACAGGCCTACTCTTTTTCAACCTGCATAAAACCGAGTTCCAAAGGTGTTTTCCGTCCGAAGATCTTCACCATTACCTTCAACTTCTTCTTTTCTTCATTGATCTCCTCTATGATACCGCTAAAGCTGTTGAAAGGGCCGTCGATCACCTTAACGGTTTCTCCGACGATGAAGGGCACATTGACCTCTTCACCCAGTTCAGCCAGTTCGTCAACTTTACCGAGTATCCTGTTCACTTCCGACGGCCTGATAGGATCAGGCTCTCCTTTGGTTCCCAGAAATCCCATCACATTGGGAATATTCCTGATGATATGCGGAATCTCCCCAGTGAGCGCAGCTTCAATAAGTACATACCCGGGAAAATAATTCCTTTCCTTACTGATCTTTTTGCCCTTCCGTACCTGGTAAACCTTTTCCGTGGGGATCAGCACCTGGGAAATATAGTCCTGTAAGTTCAGACGATCAATTTCGTGTTCAAGGTATTCTTTAACTTTTTTTTCCTTGCCACTAATCGCCCGCACTACATACCACTTTTTAACTTGCTCACTCATTCGTGTCAGTGGGATTGGTTATTATCAAACGACAATGATTTACATTAGATCGCCGTTGCTGCACCCTAAAAAAGTGTGTAGAACTGTTCGAGTAATGTCTGAAATGAGATATCCATCAGATAAACGACAAATGCGATTATTAGGGAAGCAATGGATACAACGATTGCGCTGCTCTGCAATTCATTCCATGATGGCCATGATACCTTGTGAACCAATTCATCATAGCTATCTTCAATGTACGCTTGTAATTTGAA
>CAZHYA010000153.1:0-4273 GCA_964536525.1 uncultured Bacteroidales bacterium
GCCTTCACACCGGCCCCCATCCCCGGGCTGGCTTCAGGTTATATGGGCGATTACCTTGGCATCAGCGCACGCGACTCGTACGTTTACCCGTGCTGGACCGACAACCGTACCGGGACCACCATGACCTATGTATCGCCTTATACCATCAATACCCTTTCGAGGCCTTACGACCTCGTAGCCACGCTGGAGGAAACCACCGGCGCCGTGGACCTGGAATGGCAATATGATGTTGCTTCCGGCTTCTCCTATTTCATCGTATACCGCGACGGCAACGAGATCGGGCAGACCACGGCAACCAATTACTCCGACCAGCTTCCCGATTATGGCATATACCAGTACAAGGTAACTGCATTCTATGATCCTGACGGGGAATCACCTCCGGCAAGTGCCGGGCTGCAGTGGGGAAATCCCCACATTTTCGTAACACCGGATGAACTGGTGCAGTCCCTCCAGCCCGGAGATACGGCAGTTCAAACCCTTAGTATCATCAACACCGGCGAGCTTGACCTGCATTTTGAGCTGTCGACCTTTATCATGAGCGACAAGGGAGGTTCGAAAGACTATTGTTCAGCCAGCGGTGGCTGCGACGAATATATCGGCCAGGTACAGTTCGGTGATATCAATAATACCTCCTCATGCGGAGGGTACCAGGATTTCACAGACCTTTCGACCGAGATAGAAGCCGGCCAGACGATCCCGATCACCGTAACCAACGGCAACACATGGATCGGTGATGTGTGTGGCATCTGGATCGACTGGAACCAGAACGAAGACTTTACCGACGACGATCCCATTACGGTAAGCGGCGGACCCGACGTTTTCACGGCCAATATCATTGCACCGGATGATGCTATAGGAGGCACCACCCGGATGAGGATACGCATACAATATTACGGCACCCCTGAACCATGCGGAACCACCGGCTACGGAGAGGTTGAAGATTACAGCGTAAATGTGGTCAGCTGGCTCTCGATCGATACCCACGAAGGCACCATTGCTCCGGGCGACACCATAACCGCCGAAGTAACCTTCGACGCCACCGATATGGAACTTGGCGATTATTTTGCGGAATTTGCGATCAGCAGCGACGACCCCGATGCACCCGAAGTGATCGTCCCTGTCACCATGCACGTTACCGAGTTCATGGTCACAGCCATGGCCGATCCCGATGCGGTCTGCCTTGGTGAACAGGTTCAACTTGATGTGGAAGTGTTTGGCGGGCTTGGCAGCTATGCCTACACCTGGACATCGGAACCTGCCGGCTTCAATTCCACCCTGCAAAACCCGGTGGTAAGCCCGTTGGAAAATACAACATATTTCGTTGAAGCCAGCGACGGGGTGAATACGGGAAACTCACAGGTCGAAGTGACCGTTTATGAACTTCCTGTTGTTGCCCTCGGACCCGATTCGACCATCTGCGCCGGCGACACCGTGGTATTCGATGCCGGACCGGGCTTTGCTTCCTATGAATGGCAGGACGGTTCGACGGAACAAACCTTCGATGCATTCGAGAACGGCACCTACTGGGTAATCGTTGCCAACGAATTCGGTTGTACCGACAGCGATTCTGCCGACCTTACCGTGATGACCGTCCCGGCTAAACCGGCCATGCCTGCCGGACCCTCACTGGTCGACCTTTTTTACGGTAACATTTCTGTTTACCTCACTACGATACTTTCAGGAGATGTTGATTATGAATGGCTGCTTGAACCTTCAAGTGCGGGCACCATGGAGCAGAACGACAACGAGGCGACCGTCACCTGGGACGAAACATATATGGGAATCGCCTACCTGAAAGTTGTTGCCAGCAATAGCTGCGGATATGGCCAATGGTCCGACAGCCTGGAGATCACGGTGGTCACTACCAACGGGCTAGGGAACCTGCCAAAGGATATGGGAGTCGGGATCTATCCAAACCCTAATAAGGGAAGTTTCACCTTCGATCTCAGCAGTGAGCGCGATATCGTGATCGACATCTTCCTTTCAAGCCCATCGGGAATGGTGGTTTATAAAGAACTCGGCATCCATGTAAACGGGACATTCAAGAAACTTCTTGAACCCGGCAACCTGGCCGCCGGCATCTATACCCTCACCTTCGAGAACCAGAACGGAAGGGTTAGCAAACCCATCGTCATTTCAGATTAGGATATCCATTATTTATAATGATTCCAAATACCTGCCTGGCAACCTTTTCAGGCAGGTATTTGTCTTTATAATCGACTGAAAATGATAACTTGCAACCGTTTTATCAAATAAACAGTACTTAACAACCAAAACATTATGAGGCGTCTTTTCATTGCTATGGCCGTTACCTTTATCTGTGCTGCCACCCTGGGTGGCGAGGTAAAGCATACCTACAGTTTTTCAGGGTTCAACACCAGGGATGCCGGTGAATACCAGCTCATCGAATTCGATAACTGCCTTAACACAGGGCAGGCGGGAGCACCTTCCATGCCCTGGTTTGCCGTAAAATTACTACTCCCTCCGGGCGAAAGAGCTGTTTCCTTCAGTGTTGAAACAAAAAATGAGGTTGCCATACCCGGATCATACAGGCTTTATCCGCAACAACCTTCGAGGCCGCTATCGCAGGGCACTGCGGGCATTTTTCATCTTGACGAGGATATTTATCGTTCATCCTCGGCATATCCTGAGAATCCATATGGTGTGATCACCACCGAATATCTGAACGGCCATGGGATCGCCTTGCTCAACATCTGTCCGCTCACCTATATCCCTGCTGAAGGGAAACTCAGTTATTTTAGCGAGATCACCGTAACCATCCTTACCGAAAAGGAAAGGGAAGCCGAATCGGCACTGCATAACCTCAGCTCCTCGTCGAGGGTACGCAACACCGTGGTTGATTTTGTGCAAAATCCTTTAACCATTGAAAGTTACCCTTTGAAGGATGTCCGTTCTGACGATTACCAGATCCTGATCATCACCCCTGCAGCTTTCGAAGACGAGTTCGAGGGTTTGCGTGAAATGTACCTCTCCAGGGGACTGAAATCGGAGGTTGCCACCATGGAAGATATCGGCAACACCATGCCGGGCCAGGACCTGCCGGAAAAGGTAAGGAACTATATCATACAGGAGTACCAGGGGTTCAATGTGGAGCATGTCATCCTGGGCGGGGATGTGGAACATGTGCCTTACCGCGGCTTTTACTGTTACGTGCAGTCGGGATCAGGCTATTCGGATGACAACATCCCTGCCGACCTGTATTATTCAGGGCTCGATGGCAACTGGAACACCGATGGCGACAACCTCTGGGGGGAGATCGGTGAAGACGACCTGCTGCCCGACATCGCCGTCGGGCGCATGTCATTCAGCAACAGCAACGAATTGTCGGCCATGATCAACAAATCCATGTCGTACCAGGACACTCCCGTGCTGGGAGAAATGACCAATCCCCTGCTGGCAGCCGAATTCCTTTACAGCAATCCGGAGACCTGGGGCTCGGACTACCTGAGGCTGCTGGTCGGCTACCGCGACGATAACGGATATACCACCATCGGGATACCCCCCGATCAGGAAATCGACAGCCTTTACGAACGTTACGAGAACTGGGGCGGCAGCGACATCATTGCCGAGATCAACGAAGGGAAATCCTTTGTCCATCATTGCGGCCATGCCAACTCAGGCACCGTGATGCACCTTTCCACCAGCGACATCACCAATTCCAACTTTTCGCAGGTCAACGGCACCATCCACAATTACACCTTTGTGCAAAGCCACGGATGCATCTGTGGCGCTTTCGACGATTCGGATTGTATCATGGAACGTATGGTAGCCATCGATAACTTTGCTGCCGCCGTGATCGGCAATTCACGTTACGGATGGTTCAATGAAGGACAGACCGAAGGCCCCGCCGCCCATCTGCACCGCGAAATGGTTGATGCCCTGTACGAAGAAGAGATTGGACGGCTCGGTGCAGCCTTTGTGGAATGCAAGATACAGACCGCACCCTGGGTTAACGCACCCGGACAGTGGGAAGAAGGTGCCCTTCGATGGAATTTTTATGATATAAACATCCTGGGCGATCCCGTGCTTCAGCTTTGGACCGATGAGCCCTTCGAGGTAAATGCCACTTTTACGGCGCCCATCCTCGTTGGTGATCCTTCCATGGAAATCATGGTCAGCAATTTGGGATTCAAATGTTACATCATTTATAGTTGCAATGATATTGTTTATTTTTTGAATAAATTTAATTAAATGATTTTGATTAATGTTAGCTATTTGAATAATAGTTTCTTTATTTACAGCTATGTGGATT
>CAZHYA010000153.1:4283-5667 GCA_964536525.1 uncultured Bacteroidales bacterium
AGCCTGACCAAGGAGGGCATCCTGCATGGTACGGCCGTAACGGATGCCAACGGGGATGCCATCATCTTCTTCGATCCCCTCATCACTACAACGGGTACAGCCACCCTGACCATCAGCGGATACAACTGCCTTACCAAAACATATAACGTGGTGGTAGCACCTGCAGGAGGGGCTTTCCTGGTATACCAGGACCACGTTATCGATGATGCCGCCGGGGGCAATGGCAACAGCCTTCCGGATTTTGGAGAGGCCATCCTGATGACCATCAACATTGAAAATGCAGGCACTGCAGATGCCACCAACGTTAGTGGGACACTCAGCACCGACGACAGCTATATTACCATCACCGATGACCTCGGCGAATACGGGACCATCCCGGCAGGATCGGCAGCCGGGACCCTCAACGACTTTGCCCTGACCATTGCAGACTATGTTCCCGACCAGCATATGGTTGACCTGCTGCTCGACATCAATGGCGACGGTAAGGGAAACTGGACCGATGCTTTCAACATTACGATCAATGCCCCTGTGATCGAGAACGGTTTGATGACCATCGACGATCAGGCCGGTGGCAATGGCAACGGGTTCCTTGATCCCGGCGAAAGCGTCATCCTCACCTTTGGCGTCCTCAACACAGGACATGCCGACGCTCCGGGAACCATGGCCCACCTGGCTACCGAAAACAGTTGGATAACACTGAACACTGCTTCTTTTGATCTGGGCACGCTTGAACCGGGGGTTAACGCATCTGCCTCTTTCGAGATCAGCGTGGACGAGGATACCCCGCTGGGCACAAGTGTGCTTTTCAATTACAACGTAGCATCGGGCTATTATGCCGACTCGACGACATACGGAACTTCTGTCGGCATCCTTGTCGAAGACTGGGAAAGTGGCGGGTTCACCACCTTCAACTGGCAATTTGCCGGCAACGCCCCCTGGGAAACCTGCAACCTCGAGCCATACGAAGGTTCGTATTGCGCTAAATCAGGCGATATCGGCGACAACCAGCAATCAGAACTCTTCATCACCCTCGAGGTGCTTGCTGCCGGCGACCTTTCCTTCTACCGCAAGCTTTCATCAGAAGCCGAGTGGGATTTCCTGAGGTTCTATATTGACTACGCCATGGTAGGTGAATGGTCGGGCGAACTCGACTGGGAAATGGTCAGCTTCCCGGTCAGCCAGGGACTGCATACCTTCCGATGGGTATACGAAAAGGACACTTATCTCTCTAACGGAGACGATTGTGCCTGGGTCGACTATATCGTGTTCCCTCCGGTGGATGTGGCAACAGGCATTGACGGTGCTGCCGCCGCCGAGATGCCGGCACGGATGTCGGTCTGGCCAAATCCGGCAAACGGAGCAATACACATCGATTACACCCTGT
>CAZHYA010000153.1:5677-6353 GCA_964536525.1 uncultured Bacteroidales bacterium
ATGCCGGCACGGAGGTCAGCATGGGCTTATACGACATGCTCGGACACCGCGTGGCCGACATCATTGACAACAAGGCCATGCAAGAAGGGGTTCATCACCTGCAGACAGATGTATCCGGGCTTGAACCAGGCATATACCTGCTTCGCCTCACCACCCGTGAAGGTGTGGTAAGCAGGAAACTTATTGTCAGGTAATCGTTTGGAAATCAATCTGGCTATCAGGCAATTTCATTAAGATAATTGTCCTTGAAGATTTTACCTGATCATGTAAAATGCCAATTGGGTGATTTTACATATAAAATATGCTATTTTTGTTATAGAAATTTACTTCAATAAGTTCAAAGTCATATTAATCAAACACTGACAAGATGAAAACAACCCTACTTCAGAAGAGCGGTTCAGCATTAATTTTTGCTTTTCTGCTATTTGCCTTTTCGAATCTTTCAGCACAGGGATACGCATATGAAGACGCCTGGTCGCACCAGGGATTCAGCCTGGAGCGTGCCGGTGCGACTGGCGTTGATATAGCATTTTCGATTGAAGAATTTGCGCTCACCGATTTCGACCTGAAGGGTGAGGCCATGAAAGAGATCCAGATAGAGGGTAATTTCCTGCCCAATGATGAAGGTGCTCCCAACCTGCCCGGCAATGGAAGGTTTATTGCAGTACCCAACGGC
>CAZHYA010000154.1:0-6352 GCA_964536525.1 uncultured Bacteroidales bacterium
GGGAAATGCCCCTGTGGGGCCTGGCGGGAAAAACGGATAACCGGTTGGTCAGTTCATGATCGCACTGACCGGGCCCGCAGGTTTTGTGCGCATAACTTTCAAAGCCCTGGAATATGCAAAAATGTTTCGCAGGCATTGTTCGCCAGGTCCGGATAGCAGCGCTTCCTTCAATTTTACGGGATCTGAGTGATGTTTCGGGGTAAAGGTTTTGTGCATAGTGTCGTTATCAGATGAACATTTTTTTCAATCTAATAACGCAGTCGCCCGGCCTTTATTTTATTCTTTCTTAAAAAATGTTAAACCCCGGCAGGATTAACCCGGTAACCATGAGGTGCAAAGCCATGACCATGCAATTAATGCAATCTCGGTACTCAGTACTAGTTACTCAATGCTCCTCTCACCTCGTCAGCACAATATCCTTTTCCTTGATCAGTTTCCGCAGGTTGATCAGGGCATAACGCATCCTGCCAAGGGCCGTGTTGATGCTAACATCGGTCTGTTCGGCAATATCCCTGAAACTCATGTCGGAATAGTGGCGCATGAACAGGACTTCCTTTTGCTCGTGCGGAAGGTATTCAATAAGATCGCGGACATCCTGATGGATCTGGTCGATGATCATCTTGTCTTCCACTGAAGGATCGGTGAATTGTATGGTGTCGAAGATGTCGAAGTCATAACTGTCGTTGTCGACGACAGGCAGACGCTTCG
Source organism: uncultured Bacteroidales bacterium (assembly GCA_964536525.1). Classification (GTDB taxonomy): domain Bacteria; phylum Bacteroidota; class Bacteroidia; order Bacteroidales; family B18-G4; genus B18-G4. Next base: position 709 of record CAZHYA010000154.1, read on the forward strand.
ACTTCCTGAAATAGTCGATGATAAGGTTATGCGCTATACGCATCACCCACTGGATGAATTTCCCTTCTTCTTTGTACGACCCTGCCTGGATCGTGTTGATCACCTTGATGAATGTGTCCTGGAAGATGTCGTCGGCCAATTGCTTATCCTTAACAACCATAAGGATGTATGCAAATACCCTGTTCTTGTGACGGTGGATGAGCTGTTCGAGACTGTTCTGATTACCGTCAAGATATTTAGCAATTAGCTCGCTGTCGCTAATTTTACAGGCTTTCATATGCCTCCCTTTTTATAGTATGATTTAGTTAAAAAGGGTAAATATTATTCGATAATCGTCCTCCTGTTATTTATGGCCCGGGAAGGGCCTGATGAATGGTTGGTTATACTTTTTTAAGCTATTTTGGTTACAAATGCCTTGCAAATATAACCAAATATCATTTAAAAGCAAATTTTTTAAATAATTTTGCATTTCCCAAAAAGCCTGATCCATTTATTAATGATCATGAATATTCCTGACCCCAAAGAATTTATTTTCATCAAGGGCGCGCGGGTTCACAACCTTAAAAACATTGATGTTGTGATACCGCGCAACAAGCTGGTGGTGATCACGGGCCTGTCGGGATCGGGCAAATCTTCGCTGGCTTTCGACACCTTATATGCCGACGGGCAGCGGCGCTATGTTGAGAGCCTGAGTGCTTACGCGCGGCAGTTCCTGGGCAGGATGAGCAAGCCGGAGGTGGATCTGATCACGGGCATTTCCCCTGCCATCGCCATCGAGCAGAAGGTGAACACACGCAACCCCAGGTCGACCGTGGGCACTTCTACCGAGATCTATGAATACCTGAAACTCCTCTTTGCAAGGATCGGAAAGACCTACTCACCGGCTTCGGGCAATGAAGTGAAGCGGCACAGCGTAAGCGATGTAACCAACTTCATCATGTCGCTGCCCCCCGACTCCGAGGCAAGGATCCTCTCGCCCCTGTGCCTGAAACAGGGCCGGACCATCATTCAGCAGTTGAATGTTTTGCACCAGCAGGGCTTCAGCAGGGTTATCGATAGGGGGAAGATGCTCAGGATCACCGAGGTTTTCGAACAAAATAACATTTCCTCTGATGAGGCAGACATACAGGTCCTCATAGATCGTATCCTGGTCAGGCATAACGATGAAGATCTGAGGTCGCGGGTTGCGGATTCGGTACAGACCGCATTTTTTGAAGGCAGCGGCACCTGTCTGGTCGAGGTGGCCGGAAAAAAGAGCAGGGTGCATGAATTCTCCAACCGCTTCGAACTTGACGGCATCAGCTTTGAAGAGCCGTCGGTTAACCTGTTCACATTCAACAACCCTTACGGGGCCTGCAAAACATGCGAGGGGTTCGGCAGCATCATCGGCATCGACCCCGACCTGGTGATCCCCAACAAGGGACTGTCGGTATACGAAGATGCCATCGCCTGCTGGAAGGGGGAAAAGATGGGCGAGTGGAAGCACAACTTCCTCCGGAATGCGCATAAATTCGACTTTCCCGTGCATAAGCCTGTCTACGAACTCAGCGAAAAAGAGTACAGGCTTCTTTGGACGGGGAATGAGTATTTCCCTGGGATCGATGATTTTTTCCGCGAGGTGGAAGAACAAACATACAAGATCCAGTATCGCGTGATGCTCTCGCGCTACCGTGGCAAGACCATCTGTCCCGAATGTTCCGGCACCCGCCTGCGCAAGGACGCGGGTTATGTGAGGGTGGACGGGATGACGATCAACGAGGCGGTGCTGATGCCTGTAGGCAAGCTGCTGGGAAAGATCGCTGGCCTGAAGCTGGATGAGCATGAGCAGAAAGTGGCCAGCCGCCTCATCACCGAGATCACAAACCGCCTGCGGTATCTGGCCGATGTCGGACTCGGTTACCTTAACCTGAACAGGCTGTCATCATCCCTTTCGGGAGGGGAGTCGCAACGCATCAACCTGGCTACTTCACTGGGCAGCAGCCTTGTGGGCTCACTGTGTATCCTCGATGAGCCCAGCATCGGCCTCCATCCCAGCGACACGCACAGGCTCATCGGCGTGCTCCGGCAGCTGCGCGACCTGGGCAACACGGTGATCGTGGTTGAACACGACCAGGACATCATCAAAGCGGCCGACCATATCCTCGACATAGGCCCCATGGCCGGCAGCCGTGGCGGTGAGCTGGTTTTCAGCGGCGACTATGGCCAGCTGCTGGAAAATACGGAAAGCCTTACTGCCAGGTATCTTAATGGCAGCATGAAAACAGACTTGCCGTCGAAAAGAAGGAAATGGAAAGAATTCATCAGGGTTCACGGTGCCATGGAACATAACCTGAAAAACCTCGAGGTGACCTTCCCGCTCAACGTAATGACCGTCGTGACGGGTGTGAGCGGATCGGGGAAATCCTCGCTGGTGAGCGAGGTGCTCTATCCTGCCCTTAAAAAGCAATATGGCGGATACGCCGGGAAAAGTGGAAAATTGCAGTATCTTTCAGGCGATACCGACAGGATCAGGACATTGGAATTCGTCGACCAGAACCCCATAGGAAGGTCGTCGCGCTCAAATCCCGCCACATACATCAAGGCATTCGACGATATCCGGTCGCTGTTTGCCGACCAGCAACTGGCCAGGGTCAGGAATTACAAGCCCGGGTTTTTCTCTTTCAACGTGCCGGGAGGCCGCTGTGAAGAATGCGAGGGCGAAGGTGTTGTGAAGATAGAAATGCAGTTCATGGCAGATATCTACCTCAAATGCGAACATTGCGGGGGAAAACGCTTCAGGGAGGAAGTCCTGGAAATACAATATAACGGAAAGAACATCAGTGAGATCCTTGACCTCACCATCGATGAGGCTGTAAGTTTCTTCGGGGAAGCCCCGAAACAGGATGCTTCCACCGGCAGGATCATGGCCAAGCTTAAGCCCCTGCAGGATGTAGGGCTCGGATACCTGAGGATGGGGCAATCATCCAGCACTCTCAGCGGTGGTGAGGCCCAGCGAATAAAACTGGCCTTCTTCCTGGCAAGAGGAGGCGGTGACTCCCCTGCCCTCTTCATCTTTGATGAACCCACAACAGGACTGCACTTCCATGACATCCACAACCTGCTGAATGCTTTCAGCGCACTCATCGCCTCAGGTCATACGATCCTCATCATCGAGCATAACCAGGAGATCATCAGGGCCGCCGACTGGATCATCGACCTGGGACCCGAGGGCGGTGATGAAGGCGGAACGATCGTGTTTGAGGGAACACCTGAAGAGATCATACAGGCAAAAGGGTCCTACACAGGTAAATACCTCAGGGAAATGATGAAACTGTAGTGTAATCCGATAACAAGCCCTTCATGATCCCCGTATCATATCCCGGAATCACAGCCGGAATCGCTATCTCAGAATGCTACAGCCTGAAAAAAATGATTCCGGGGCCTTTGGGAGACCCCGGAATACAAAACCCAAATCTAATAAATTACGATACGATTACCCGACAAAGATAAACCGTTTATTTCTAAAAAATAGAAGTATTAACCACAAAAAATTATACGGTATACACGTAGACCGGCTACGTAAAAACACGTAGATGGATGCTCAGATCTTAATGATGTTGTTCTGGATGGCATAAATAACCAGCTCGGCAGTTGAAAAGATATTGAGCTTTTTCATGAGGTTGTGCTTGTGGGTCTCAACGGTACGTATGCTGATATACAGCTTGTCGGCGATCTGCTTGTTGCTGAGGCCCATGCTCATATGCCTCAGCACTTCCAGTTCCCGCTCGGAAAGCGGGATATCCTGCTTCATCTTTTTCTCCTTTTCCGATTTCAGGTAACTCGAGATGAATTTTTCGCTTACGATCCCTTTCATGAATTTCTGGCCGTCGTGCACCATATGAATGGCCTCGATCAACTCCTGAGGCTTAAAGTTTTTAGGCACATAACCGAAAGCGCCGGCTTCAAAACCCTGGGTGATCAGTTCCTCATCTACATGCGAGGTATAATAGATCACCTTGCTCAATGGAAAGCGTGAAGTGATCATCTCAGTGACTTCTATTCCGGAGACCTCCGGCAGGTTAATGTCCATGATGATGATATCCGGCCTGAGCTCCTCAACCTTTTTCATAGCTTCCTCGCTATCAAGGGCATACCCGACAATTTCCAGTTCGCTGTATGGTTCCAGCAGGGTTTTTATCCCCTTGATGACAACTTCATGGTCCTCGACGATGAGAATTCTGATTTTTTTCATAATTTACGCTCTTTGAACAACCTGGACTGAACGATCACATGTGTTTGTTTTGTAAAAATACATTATTTCTAAGCAATTACCACTATCTGTATCTACGGAATTTATCATACGTGATTTTACGTAAGCACGGGATCATGACTAATTACTATATTTGTCTGATCGTGAGCTCAGCCAAAATATCCTGATATGGCTAAATTTAAACTATCTGTATTGCTTGTGGAGGACGACCGCCTGTCGCTGTTCGTTTATGCCGAATTTATCAGGAACATTGTTACCGATGTCTATACGGCTACCAACGGCATCGAAGGGGTGGCTGTTTTCAGGGAGAAAAAGCCCGACATCATCATCACCGATATTATGATGCCCCAGATGGACGGCCTGGAGATGATCAGGAAGATCAAGGAGATCGACCCCCAGGTGAAAGCCATCATGATATCAGGACATTCTGAAGCAGATTATTTTATCCGGTCCATCGACCTGGGTGTTGACGGATACCTTCTGAAGCCGGTCGACAACAAGCGTCTTGAGAACAAGATCACCGAACTTGGCAGGCACATCCTCCTGCAGCAGAAAGTGGTTGAAACGGAAAAGAAATTCCAGGATTTTGCCGCCCTCTTGCCCCAGGTGGTCTTTGAAGCCGACAACGAAGGCAAACTCACCTTTGTGAACAAGCTGGCACTTAAGAAATTCAATTATACAAAAGCTGATATCGGCAAAGGGCTTTACCTGCATGATGTCATCAGCAAGGAGCACGGCAGGGACTGGCATGATATCGTCGACATCATACGTAATGCCACCAATTATCAGGAGCAGGAAGTTGTTTGCAGGACAAAAAACGGCGATCTCTTCCCTGCGCTGATATATACCAGCAGCATCATCGAAAACGGCCAGCCGGCAGGCATCAGGGGGGTGATGGTCGATATCACTTCGCGAAAGAAAATGATGGAGGAACTGAAGGTTCTCAACATGGAACTGGAAGAGAAGGTAAAGGAAAGGACCCTCCTGCTTTCGAACGAGATAAAAGAAAAGGAAAAAGCGGAAAAAGCCCTGATCAAGGCCAAGGAAAAGGCCGAGGAGTCGGACCAGCTGAAGGGCATCTTTCTTGCTAACGTCTCGCACGAGATACAGACGCCCATAAAAGCCATCATCAGTTTTTCCAACCTCCTGCAATCGCAGAATCAGGAAGAAAGAAGACGACAGGAGCTCATCGGCATCATCGAAAGCAACAGCAATGCCCTGTTAAACCTCACGAACGACATTCTGGAATTCACGCGCCTTCAATCAAAAACAGTCAAGTTATACAAGATCGACTTCGAACTGAACCTCTTTCTGAAGGAGTTGTACCCTGTTTTTGAATCGCTGAAAAAGGGTGCTGACAAACAGATAATGCTGAAGATGGCACTCGCCAGCCGT
>CAZHYA010000155.1:0-6351 GCA_964536525.1 uncultured Bacteroidales bacterium
CTTGGCTTCGGCAGTTTTTTTCTCTTCACTCACCTCCGCTTTTGCGGCCGGCTTTTCTATGGTTTCTGCCAGTGCTTCGGGAGTTTCGGCCGGTTTTACGGGTTCAGGTTTTGTTTCTTCCACCTTCTTTGCCTTGCTCACAGTTTTTTTTGTCTTCCTGTCTTCATCGACTGCCTTCGGAACTACCTTTTTCTTTTCCTTCTTCACAGGCGTGTCGGGGATCGTATTCTTCTTTTTCCTTGGCCTTAATACTCCGTAACTACCCTGGATGATCTTGCCTCTTTTTGTCTTTTTGTCGCCTTTTCCCATAGCTAATTATTTTAAATTGAACACCTTGATTTTTTGTAAAAATAGTAAAATTATCGTTTGGCTGGCAGGTCACCTCCTTCCTTCTTGCCTGAGAAATTCCTTTTCATGCATTTCAGGGTGCCTGATCACACTATTTGCCCACATGATCCTCGTGTCGAGGGCTTCTTCTTCTGATAACTGCCAGTTGGATGACGATTTCCTGAGTTTTTCGCTCAGGTGATGCAGGCTGATTGCCGCCGCAACCGAAATGTTGAAACTCTCCGTGAACCCGTACATGGGGATCTTTACGTATTCATCGGCATGCTCGATGGCTGTTTGCGACAGGCCCTCCAGCTCCGTGCCGAATACAAGGGCGATTTTTGTGTCGAGGCTGAGATCATCAAGAAAAGTGTCGTTATCGCGGGGTGTGGTGGCCACGATGCGGTAACCCTGTTCTTTTAAGGATTTATAACACGACAGCGTATTGTTGTCGGTATCGCTGTACCGGTGAAGGCTCAGCCATTTGCTCGAACCCAGGGCCACATCGGGATTGATGGAATAGGGATACCTGTTCTCGATGATGTGTACATCCTGTATCCCGAAACAGTCGCATGTGCGAAGCACGGCGCTGGCATTCTGCGACTGGTAAATATCTTCGAGGGCTACGGTGATGTACCGGGTGCGCTGTCTTATGATCCTGTCAAATAAAGATAATTTGTTTGCAGTGATATATCGCTCAAGGTATTCCAGGTAACGCCGCTTTGTTCCGGGATCGTGGTTCATGGTGTTTTGTTTTTCGGCCGTGGAAAATACCTGGTAAAATTAAGGAATTTGACGGAGTGGTTACCGATATTTTGTGGCACCGGTTTGCTGAGGATGAAGGAATGGCTTTAAAAATTAACTTCAAGGGTATTTGGATTTGAATAAAAACACTACTTTTGCACCACCAAAAATCTGAATACTTATGGCTAAAAAGAAAACAGCGGGAGACGACAGGATGGTTGCCGTTGAGGAGGCACTGGGAAAAACCGAACAATTCATCGAAAAGAACCAGAAGATCCTCATGTACGTTATAATGGGGATTATCCTCGTAGTGCTGATATATTTTGGTTACCGAAAGTTTTTCATAGGCCCGATGGAACAGAATGCGCAGGATCAGATCTTCATGGCGCAGAAGTATTTTGAAGCCGACTCGCTCAACAGGGCCCTTTACGGGGATGGCAATTCACTTGGTTTCCTGGATATCGTCGATGATTACGGCAGGACCAAGTCGGGCAACCTCGCAAAGTATTATGCCGGCATTTGCTTCCTGAAAATGGGCGATTACGAACAGGCGATCGAATATCTTAAATCGCACGATCCTTCCGACCAGGTCATCGGCCCCATGGCCATCGGTGCCATCGGAGATGCTTACCTTGAACTTAACGAGCCTGATCGCGCAGTGGATTATTACCTTGATGCCGCCGAAGAAGCGATCAATGATTTTACCAGTCCGATGTTCCTTTACAAGGCCGGCATGACCTACGAGATCCTTGGCGAATATGACGAAGCCTATGAGCTTTACCACAGGATATATACAGAATTCTACCGCAGCAATGAGGCCCGCACCATCGAAAGGAACATGGCAAGGGCAAAGCGGATGGCGGAAGACAATTAGCTGAATGCCTCAATAATATGATGTACCCGGTCCCTGCGATCGGGTATTTTTTTTATTTTTAAGCGATATTTACTCCATGGCCGATAGCAACATAAAGATCGTTTTTCTGGGAACTCCTGAGTTTGCCGTCGCCTCGCTCAGGGCGCTCTTCGTGCATGGATACGACATCGGTGCAGTGGTGACGGCCCCCGACCGTCCTGCCGGCCGCGGACAGAAGGTGAGCATATCTCCGGTCAAGGATTATGCACTCGGAGCGGGAATACCTGTGCTCCAGCCCGAAAATCTTGGCGATCCTGATTTCCTGCGCCAGCTGGAAGCCACAGAGGCCACCTTGTTCATCGTGGTGGCGTTCCGTATGCTTCCCGAGGCTGTCTGGGCCATGCCGCCGCTGGGCACCTTCAACCTGCACGCTTCCCTGCTGCCGCAGTACAGAGGGGCAGCCCCCATCAATCGCTGCATCATGAACGGTGAGAAAACGGGAGGCATCACCACCTTTTTCCTGAAACAACAGGTCGACACCGGGAATATCATTTTCAGGGAGGAAACCCCGATAGGGGAGGCGGAAACGGCAGGGGAATATCACGACAGGCTGAAGGTGATGGGGGCCTCACTGGTCATCAGGACCGTGGAAGCGATCAGGATGGGAAATGTGGTGACACGGAAGCAGGAGGACTTTATGGAGAAAGGGGAGGTGCTCAAAACAGCGCCCAAGATCAGGAAGGAGGATTGCAGGATCGATTGGAACAGGCCGGCCCGGGAAATATTTAACCAGATCAGGGGGTTGAGCCCTTATCCGGGTGCTTTCACCGAACTCCCGCTGAAAAAGGGTGAATTGTTGTATATCAAAACATTCCGCTCAGGTATAAAATATTGTACCTGCAGCCAGCCTCCGGGAACAGTGATGACGGACTATAAAACCTTTCTCGACGTTTGCTGCAGGGACGGCTGCATTTCGTTGCTCGAACTGCAGCAGGCTGGCAAGAAAAGGCTTGCTGTGAGCGGCTTCCTGGCCGGATTGCATGCCGATACAACTGGTGATACCCTCTGAAACCTGCAAAACTTCGTTATAATGCTAGGTAAATGGGCTTTTTCAGCCGAGTTATTAACAAAAACTCACATTTATTAACATTTTTGACCGTTTCAGATGTATTTACTTGACATTATTTCTAAAACCCTTATATTTGTGGTGTTTTCGAACATTATTAAAAAAAATCTATTATTAATTTAAATTGTGGTAAAATGAATAAGGCAGAATTAATTGACGCAATCGCAGCTGATGCTGGTCTGACTAAAGCAGATGCTAAAAGAGCTCTTGAATCATTCATCGGCGCTACAACCGGCGCTCTGAAAAAAGGTGACCGCGTTGCCCTCGTGGGCTTTGGTACATTCGGTGTGTCAAAACGCGCTGCCCGTAAAGGCAGAAACCCTCAGACAGGTAAAGAAATCAAGATCGCTGCTAAAAAAGTGGTTAAATTCAAACCCGGCAACGAACTTGCTAACACCGTAAAATAATTACCTGATCAAAGATCTTGTGAGGCTGTCTCGAAAGGGGCAGCCTTTTTGTTTTCCTGTATCTTATTTGCCGGTTTCCATATCGATCACGAACCGGTAAGGCAGCAGCGCATCTTCTCCTGCATAGCCTACCCCGATGCGGGGGCCTGCCGAAATACGGTCGTGATCGCCGGCCAGGCCCCGGTCTTCGATCCAGATGCGCCCGGTTGTAAGGTCTTCACCGCTGTGGCTGTAATGGATGCCAAGAGCCTGAGCCACCTTTCCCGGGCCTGTCGTGTCGGGATTCCCGTCTTTCCGGCCGCGTCTCCTGTTCATCGCTTCGATCCCTTCAAGGGGACGGATGGCGCGGATCAGCACGGCATGAGGTGTGCCCTGCGGCCCTGTCACGATATTGAAAAGCGAATGTATCCCGTAGATGAGATATACATAAGCATGCCCGCCCTCGAGATACATGGCAGCAGTGCGCGCGGTCCGGCGCCCCCCATAGGCATGCGAAGCCCTGTCGTGGATTCCCGCATAGGCTTCTGTCTCTGTGATGATGCCCGAAGTGGTCTGCCCGTCAAAACACGTTACCAGCACTTTCCCAAGAAAGGACCTTGCCATGTAGACCGTGTCCGGGTCGTGGTAAAAGCTTTTGCTGAGTTTCATGCTGCTGGCGGCGCCTGGCTTAATTCACAATGTAGCCTATGCCGATACTGACATTAATGGTACTCATCTGTTGCCTGAATGCGTCGCTCCTTGGCATTTCGATATTGGTACCCGTAGCCAGTACATCTTTGAAATAGGGTTCTGCATAAGCATAGTCGGCCATCAGGATGAAGTATTGCCTGTGCGTCCGGTTGTAACGAAATCCTGCCCCCAGGTCGAGCACCCACGATGCGGCGGTGGATTGTTCGATGTCGAGTACCTTGTTGTCGCTGCCCGTTTCCTCCCCCGTGATGTACACCGCAGGTGAATAGGCATAAAGGAATCCGCCAAGGGCCCTGGCCTCAAGGAACAACCTGTTTGTGACCAGTGGCAGGCTGCCTGTAATTCCTCCCATCAACCCTCCGGTGCCCCAGCTCTTGCTTTCCACAACCCAGCGGGTGTCGGGCAGAGCCTGTGCATACTGTTCGGTCAGCCATTCCTGAACCTTTACATAGTCGTAACGGTTCACGCAGCCGTTCAGCAGCCCCGTAAGGCTGATGTACTCGTTGAAGCGGTAGCCGAAGGCGATATTGAAATTACCCCCGGGGCGTGCAAAGCCCGAGGCTTCATCGTCGAAGTCGGTACTGGCATATTCGCCAAAGGGGATGCTCGCTCCGGCGCCGAGGCTCACGTAAACATCTCCTTCCTGCGAATGCGCCCGGCCCGAAAAGAAAAGGAATATGAAGGCGAAAATGATCAGTGCATAGTTTCTCATGATCCGGTTTTGTTTGTCAGTAGTAAAAGTAAAGATTTTTAAAACATCCTGAACTGTTTGCGCCAGGAATACATTTGCTTGTCGTCAACATCCACCTTTTCATTGTCGACCAGCCACATCACCACGTTGATCACCTTGTCGTCGGGAAAATTGCGCGCGATGAACAGCAGCTCATTCAGTGCCTGCGGCCTTTCTTTCAGGGCCGGCTTGATCTTTTCCAGTATTTCGTTGAACTCCATCTCGCTGACGTTGATCTTGTTCCTGTCGAGGCATACATCACAAAGTCCGCAACGCTGGGTGTTCTCCTCTCCAAAATATTTCAGGAGCAGCTGGCTGCGGCAGTGGTTGCCGGACTGTATATAGTCCAACACCGACTGCATCCTCTTCAGGGCGGCCTTCTTGCGGTCGGCGTAATGTTTGTCTGACAGCTTCAGCGACCTGCTGTCGATCCTGTTGTCGACCATCAGCAACTGCGGGGAAGAGGTCATGGGGACGTAGGTCAGCAACCCCAGCTTCTGCAGGCGCTTGAGGGCGGCCGTGATCTTATCTTCCGTGGTGCCGGCCCTGCGGGCGAGCTCCTTTTCGTTGATGCGGACAAATTCGGTGAAGATGCCGCCGTATGAACGGAGCAGCAGCTTGATGAAGGCATCGTAGGCAGGGTGTTCGACTTGGAACGTATACAACTCGTTGTGGTTGATGTTGAATATCGCCTTCGACGGGCTCTCCAGTGCGCTGTCGAGCAGAATGTATCCCTCCTTCTCCAGGATCTTCAGGGCACTGTATGCCGTTGCCGTATTCAGGCGATACCTGGTGGCAAAGTCCTGCAGGTCGAAATCGAACTGCTGCTCACGCCCGCTGCCTACCGGTATCTGATAGTAGTTGCCGATGGCCGTATATACCGACCGTATCACTTCGGGTTCAGGGAACGACAGCGCCAGGTTCTGCTTGGCGTTGCGGATGTCGGCCTCTTCATAGAGTTGTACGGCATATGCCCGCTTGCCGTCGCGGCCTGCCCGGCCCGCCTCCTGGAAATAGGCCTCAAGGCTGTCGGGAAGGTCCCAGTGCACCACGAAACGGACCCCGGGCTTGTCGATGCCCATGCCAAAAGCGTTGGTGGCCACCATCACCGGCTTTTTGTCCTTCATCCACTCATCCTGGCGGGATTCCCTGACCCTGGCCTCCAGCCCGGCATGGTAAAAGGTGGCCTTGATCCCGTTCTTGTTGAGGAACTCCGAAACTTCACGGCATTTGCGCCTGTTCCTCACATAAACGATGCCGGAGCCTTTCACGTTGGCCACGACCTTCAGCAAACGCCCGCCCTTGTCTTCCTCATGGAACACCACATAGGAGAGGTTCTTCCTTTCGAAGCTTTTGCTCAGCACATGCTTTCGCCTGAACTGCAGCTTCTCCTGTATGTCATCGATCACACCCGGCGTGTGGCGGCCTTGGGGCAGGTTTTCCGGGAGAAAGATCTCGGCCTCGGTCTGACCTT